>JAFXUP010000116.1 GCA_017524905.1 Acholeplasmatales bacterium
TATGGAGATCAACTGCTAATATCTTATATAGTAACTGGTTAAACTATTATGTTTATCAGATTACTCCATTTGATTTTAAAAATCCTAAAATTAAATATAAAAATGATTAAAAAACGTGTTAATCACGTTTTTTAATCATTTTTATATTTAATTTTAGGATTTTTAAAATCAAATGGAGTAATCTGATAAACATAATAGTTTAACCAGTTACTATATAAGATATTAGCAGTTGATCTCCATAAAACATCAACATCAGATTTATCCTCATTAAAATAATTTAATGGTTCTTTAATAGGTAATCCTAAATTAACATCTCTATCATATTCTGATTTTAATGTATATTTATCATACTCTAAATGTCCTAAAACAAATACTTGTTTATTATCCTTAGATTTTAACATAGTAGTTCCTAATTCTTTTGAATAAGCTAAAGGAATTAATGATTTACAATTTAATAATTCATCTTCAGGATTAAATGTATGTCTTGATTGAGGAATATAGAATATATCATCAATACCATTTAATAATGTTTCATAAACAACAGCTTTTTTGTGTTTAAATACACCAAATATTTTTTCATCTTTTTTCTTTTTAGAAATTCCATAAAAATAATTTAAGGCAGCTTGGGCACCCCAGCAGATGAACATAGTAGAAGTGACATTAGTTTTAGTGAATTCAAATATTTCTTTTAATTCATCCCAATAATCAACCTCTTCAAATTCTAAATGCTCAACTGGCGCACCAGTTATAATCATACCATCAAAATTATCGTTTTTAATTTTATCAAATGTAGTATAAAATTTTTCTAAATGAGATAAAGATGTATTTTTAGATTCATGAGTAGAAGGAGATATTAAAGTTAAATTTATTTGAAGTGGTGAATTTGCAAGCAAACGACATAATTGTGTTTCTGTTTCAATTTTAGTAGGCATTAAATTTAAAATTAAAATCTTAATAGGTCTTATATCTTGAGTGTTGGCTCTAGCTTCACTCATAACAAAGACATTTTCTTCTTTTAATCTTTCGTATGCCGGAATATCTTTTGGAATAACAATAGGCATATTATATCCTCTCTAATGCTTGCTTAATATCTTCAATTAAATCTTCCTTAGCTTCAATACCACATGAAACTCTGATTAATCCTGCTGGAATACCAGCTTCATTTAGTTGCTCATCTGTTAATTGTCTATGAGTTGAAGTAGCAGGATTTAAGCAGCAGCTTCTAGCATCTGCAACGTGAGTTTCAATTGCGATAAGTTTTAATGATTTCATAAATAATTCAGCTTCTTTTCTACCACCCTTTAATACGAATGATACAACTCCACATCCACCATTTGGCATATATTTTAAAGCTAATTTATGATATTTATCAGAAGGAAGTCCTGGATAATTAACCTTTTCAACCTTAGGATGATTTAATAAGAATTCAGCAACTGCTTGGCCATTTTCTACATGCTTAGGCATTCTTACATGTAAAGATTCTAATCCTAAATTTAATAAAAATGCATTTTGAGGAGATTGAATAGAACCGAAATCTCTCATTAATTGAGCAGTACATTTTGTAATAAATGCACCTTCCTTACCAAATTTAGTTGCATAAGTGATTCCATGATATGAATCATCAGGAGTACATAAGCCTGGGAATTTTTCCTTATGAGCCATCCAATCAAATTTACCAGAATCAACGATACATCCACCTACGGCAGCACCATGACCATCCATGTATTTAGTAGTAGAATGAGTTACAATATCTGCCCCCCATTCAATTGGTCTACAATTAACTGGAGTTGGGAATGTATTATCAACAATTAAAGGTACTCCATGCTTGTGTGCGACCTTAGCAAATTTTTCAATATCTAAAACTGTTAAAGCTGGGTTTGCGATAGTTTCACCAAAAACAGCTTTTGTATTTTCTTTAAATGCTTTATCTAATTCCTCTTCTGTAGCATCAGGAGAAACAAAAGTAGTTTCAATTCCCATTTTTTTCATTGTTACAGCGATTAAATTAAATGTTCCTCCATATATTGATGATGAACATACAATATGAGAACCACATTCACAAATATTAAATAGTGCAAAGAAATTTGCAGCTTGTCCTGAAGATGTTAGCATAGCAGCAGTACCACCTTCTAATTGAGCAATTTTTGCAGCAACATAATCATTAGTTGGATTTTGAAGTCTTGTATAGAAGTAACCATTTGCCTCTAAATCAAATAATTTACCCATATCCTCACTTGTATTATATTTAAATGTTGTTGATTGAATAATAGGTATTTGTCTAGGCTCACCGTTTCCTGGTCTATATCCTGCTTGAACACATTGTGTATCTTTTTGCATTATAAGTCATCTCCTAAATTAAAATTTAATATGATTATATCATATTTTTATAAGAATAAAATACAAATATTCTCAATTTTAATAATATTATTTGCGATATTTTTTTAAATATTTTGTTATTTATAAAATTGTGATAATAATACCTGGTTTACATAATATTGTAAATAATTATAAAATAATTTATAATTAATAAAGCGAGGCTTTATATGAGAGGATTATATATACATATACCATTTTGTAATTCATTATGTTCATATTGTGATTTTCCAAAAATTATTGCAAAAAATGATATAAAAGAAAAATATATAAATAGATTAATTTTAGAATTAAAATCATATAAAAATTATTATGATTCTATAGATACTATTTTTATTGGAGGAGGCACTCCAAATAGCTTATCTTTTGATATGCTAGAAATGCTTTTTAATGAATTAGATGAATTAATTGATTTTAATAAAATAAAAGAATTTACAATTGAATTAAATCCTGAAAATGTCGATTTAAAATTAGCTCAATTATTAAAAAAGCACCATGTTAATAGAATATCTATGGGGGCTCAAACAATAAATGAAGATATTTTAAAATTATTAAATAGACATCACAAGAAAGAAGATATAATAAAAGCTATTGAGATATTTAATAGTGTTGGTATAACAAATATTAATTTAGATTTTATGTTTGGAATGCCTAATACAAATATTGGAATGGTCAAAGAAGATTTAAATTTTATTAAAGAATTAGATTTATGCCATGTTTCTTATTATTGCTTAATAGTTGAAGAAAATACTAAATTAAATACTTTAATAAATAAAGGAAAAATAAAACCATTAGACGATGATTTAGAATCTGATATTTATTATTTTATAGCAGATGAAATGAAAAAAATGGGATATCACCATTATGAAATATCTAATTTTGCTAAAAATGGATATGAATCTATTCATAATTTAAAATATTGGAACACAAAAGAATATATAGGTGTAGGTGCTGGTGCATCAGGATATTTAGATGGTAAAAGATATGATAATTTTAAAAGTGTTTTTAAATATTTAAAGGATTTTAAAGAAGATTCTTATGAACTAAATATCCAAGATAAAAAAGAAGAATTCTTTTTGATGGGATTAAGAAAAGTAGATGGAGTATCTATAAAAGAATATAAAAATAGATTTAATTCAGATCCTTTACTTGACTTTAATCTAAAAAAGTTTTTAAATAATAATCTAATAATAATCGATGATGATAATATTAGAATAGCTTCTGACAAGCTATTTATTTCTAATTTAGTTTTTGAAGAATTTGTAGGTGAATAATATGGCAAGACCAAAAAAGGAAGAAGAAGAGACATTTTTCGAAATATCAAGCTACAAATATTATTTAATGGATAAAAGATTAAGTGATAATACAATTGATGCTTATATAAGAGATTTAAATCAATATGCAGTATTCATGAGAAAATATCAGAATGTATTTGATGTTGCTGATATTGAAAGAGAAAATATTGAAAAATATATTTTATCCTTAAAAAGAAAAGAATTATCAAAGCAATCTATCGCAAGAAAAATTATCGCTATAAAGGATTTTCATAATTATTTAGTAGAAGAAGAAAATTTGAAAAATAATCCTGCAGCTCATATATCATCACCTAAGCAGGATAAAGCATTGCCCGTTGTTTTAACCCAAGAAGAGATTAATAAAATGCTTGAATCAATTAATAAAGATGATGATCTATCAATTAGAAATAGAGCGATGATGGAAGTATTATATGCATCAGGAATGCGTATATCTGAGCTTTTAGAATTAAAGCTTGGTAATCTACATTTAAATGATAAATATATAACTACAGTAGGAAAAGGCGATAAAGAGCGTATGGTACCTATTGGAGAGGAAGCTATTTTTCATTTAAGAAAATATTTAAATGGTCCTAGATTAAATTTAAATAAAAATAATTCATTACTTGTTTTCTTTAATTATAAAGGCGAGGAAATGTCTCGTCAGGGTTTTTATAAATATATAAAGCAGCTTGCTTTAGAAAATGGAATTGAAAAAGAAATATCACCTCATACTATAAGACATTCTTTTGCAACTCATCTACTTCAAAATGGAGTTGATTTAAGAATCGTTCAAGAGCTATTAGGACATGAGGATATTTCAACAACCCAAATCTATACTCATATAGATAAATCAAAGCTTAAAAATGCTTATGATGAAGCATTTAAAATAAAAAAATAGAATAGGAAGTAATAAATATGAAATTTAAAAGAATTTTTGTTATTGTTATGGATTCAGTAGGCTGTGGTACAGCCCCACTTTCATATCAATATGGAGATGATGGAGCTAATACAATTAAGCATATTTCAGAAGTAATGAATGGTATTAAGCTTCCAACAATGGAAAAATTAGGTTATGGTAACCTAACAGAAATTAAAGGCGTAAAGCCAATGAATGAATTTGGCTATTATGGAAAGATGGATGAAGCATCAAAGGGTAAGGATACCTTAACAGGTCACTGGGAATTTATGGGTGTTTTAACATCAAAGCCTTTTAAAACATTTACTGATACAGGATTCCCTAAAGAATTAATTGATGAGCTAGAACAAAAAACAGGCCATAAGGTTATAGGAAACTGTGCAGCATCAGGAACTGAAATTATTAAAGAATTAGGTGAGGAGCATATTAAAACTGGTGCGATGATTGTTTATACATCATCAGATTCAGTTTTACAAATTGCTTGTCATGAAAAATATTTTGGTTTAGAGGAATTATATCGTTGCTGCAAAATTGCAAGAGAAATTTGTATGAAAGATGAATATATGCTAGGCCGTATTATCGCAAGACCATTTGTAGGTGAAACAGCTGAAACATTCACAAGAACAACTAATAGACATGACTATGCATTATCACCAACTGATGTTACAACATTAGATAATTTAAATAAGGCTGGCTTAGATGTAATTTCTGTAGGTAAGATTTCAGATATTTTTAATGCTAGAGGTATTACAGAAGGAAATAAGATTAAATCTAACCACAATGGTATGGAAATTACAACTGAAATTGCTAAACGTGATTTTAATGGCTTATGCTTTGTAAATTTAGTTGATTTTGATGCTTTATATGGTCATAGAAGAGATCCGAAGGGATATCATCATGCATTAGAAGAATTTGATACAGATTTAAATACTTTATTTAAAGAATTAAGAGAAGATGATTTAGTAATAGTTACAGCTGACCATGGTAATGATCCTACATGGACAGGTACAGACCATACAAGAGAATATGTACCTTTATTAGTTTATTCTAAATCA
>JAFXUP010000117.1 GCA_017524905.1 Acholeplasmatales bacterium
CATTATTGAATGGAAAAAAGCAGTTGATAAAATCTCTAAAGAAAATAAGGAATTGAGAGGATTAGTTTTAAGGAATATTGCCAATGCTCATATTAAACTTCAATCTTATGATGATGCCATTGATAATTATACGGAAAGTGTCAAACATAAAGAAGACATGAAAACCTGTAAAAATCTCCTTTTATCAAATTTAGCCATGAATAAAATGAAAGAAACCAAACAAGTCTTTAATTTAAGGATTGAATCAGCTAAGAATCAAGAAAAAGAAATTGATCCTAATTCAGAAAATGAAGAAGAAAAACCAACAACCAAGGACCCTTTAAAAGAGTATTTAATCATCAGAAAAAAAGAAAGCTCTTCTATTATAGTCAATACAGCCTTAGTCATGACACATTTTCTTGAAAAGGATCCATTAGATGCTTTTGCTTTTATAATTGATGCTCTAAAAAGAAATAATATGGTCGATATGCAAAATGAAGTTGAAATGGCTAAAGCTATGTACTTTTTAAAAAAAAGAGATATCGCTAAAACAATTGATATAATGAAGAATTTTGAAAATAAAAATAAAAACTTAATATCAAGAGTGGCAAATAATATTTCCTTTTTATATTTCGTCGAAGGTGATTATGCAAAAGCCGAGTCATATGCTAATACAGCTATAGAAAATGAAAGATATAATCATAAAGCCTTGGTAAATAAGGGAAATATTCATTATATAAAAGAAGACTATAACAAAGCAAAAGAATATTATCTAGAAGCTATTGGAGTTCAAAGTGATTGTATTGAAGCTATATATAATTTAGGCATGGTTAATATTAGAATGGAACAAATATATGAAGCTATTCAAGCCTTTGAAAAATTGCATTCAGTTTGTCCTAATATACCTGAGGTATTATATAAGATTGCCAAATTATATGAATATATGAAACAATATGATGATGCAATAAAATATTATAGTTTACTCTTGCTACAATTACCTAATGATCCTATTTTATTATCTTCTTTAGGTTCTTTATATTATCAAATAAATCCAAAAGACGAAAATAATTATATGCACTATTTCGAAGATAGCTATCGTTATTTCCCGTCCAATTTCGATAATTTAACAGTTTTAGGCTTTTTATATTTCAAAGAAGAAAACTACGAAAAAGCCTTATCATTTTTCAAATTAGCTTCAAAAGTAAATCCAAATGCTTATACAGCTGAAATACATTATGCTAAATGTCATTTTAAGCTAGGCCGTTTCCGTGAATCTTTTAAAGTCTTCAGAAGAATACATGCCAAATATCCAGATAATAAAGAAGCCTTAATGTATTTAATAGCTAATGCCAAACAGTTAAATTTACCTTTTGAAGAATATGCCAAAGAAATGAGCCGATTAGATCAAGAACAAGTTGATTTAGATTATCAACAAGGTTATGGTAATTCAGCTGGTGCTGGTTATGGAGCAAGTGACAATTATTATGAAGGAAGTGCACCACAACAGGCTTCGCCTAATTACCAAGGAGAAATGGTTGATTTTTCAAAATATTCCAGTAAAGGGGGAGCCAAAGGACAAATTCCTAAAGGAAATGATTTACTTAAATTTAATAATGATCAATCGCCTGAAGATTTACTTCCTTAACTTAATCAGATAATTATTA
>JAFXUP010000118.1 GCA_017524905.1 Acholeplasmatales bacterium
ATTGGTGGTTTATAATTAACTTTTTCATTGTGCCGTTTAACATATAACGAATATAATTGCTCAAATGTTTTATAATGATAGTTATAAGGTATTATTAATGTTGTTAATTCTTCTGAATGTATAGCAAAAATACATCCTGAAATCGAAACATATTCTAATTCTGTTAACGTGTATTGTGGAAGACAAGGCAGCGGTAAAGGTTTTCAGGCATTAACAGAAATAATTAAAATAAGTCGAGTTGATAAAACTGCCCATATGTTAATTTATGTGAGTAAATATGGAACTCAAACAGATAAGACATTTGAAAGCTTAAAGCATCTAATTCAAATACCAATAATATATGTAAAGTATGTTGATGAAGAAGATAAAAATAAAGATTCAGTCCAGGTATTTAGTAAAATAATGTGTTATAAAAGATTATATGACCAAATCAAAAATGAGAATTTAGAAGATAAGATAGAAGATGAACAACGAGAAGAATTATTTGATGTGTTAAAAATTAATGACTTTTCTAGACCTGTTTTACATACTTTAATTCTATTAGATGATGTGGCAAATAATCCGTTAATAAGTCAAAAAGGCTTTTTCGCCGAAATGATTGCTGTATGCCGTCATATACATTGTTCATTCTTTCTCTGCGTCCAGTTCTGGAAATCAATAACAACAAATATTAAAGCTAATTTATCAACTATTTATATATTCGGTTTATATTCAAAACAACAATTAAGCTATTTAATTTATCAAATAGCAACACATTACACATTTGAAGAGATATATGAAGCATATAAAGACTTAGAAAAACATGATTGCTTAATTGTTGATGCTAATAGCGGCAAAATTAAAATTTATAAATTAACAAATGAAGCATCTTGAATTAATGGAGCTTGTTGGTTTAGATAATAATAAATCACCAAAATCAAAATCACCAAAATCATCACCTAAAACAAATTCACCTAAACAAAGACAACAAGAAATTTTAAGCGAACTTGATAAATTAAAATCAGAAACAATAAGTCATATTCGTAATATTTCAGCGCCTCATGTTGATTTAAATATTCCACCTTATCAAACTAAAGATAAGCAATATCAATATGAAATCTCTGAATTAAAAGCAGAAAATATTAGGCTTCAAAAAATTATTACTGAACTTAGAAAACAATTAATAACATTATTAAAAGATAAGCAGCCATCAGTTGAAAACAAATTTAGTTTAGAAAAGTCAATTAAAAGCTATCAAGAGAGGGCAGATGAAAGAGATATATTACATAAACAAGTTGCCGAATTAACTGAAGAAAATAAATTATTAAAAGATGAGATAAATGAATTAAAAACTCATGCTAATCAAATAGTGCCTGTTCATAATGTAGAAATTGAAAAACGATTGCGTTTAATTCAACAAGAAGAACAAGCATTAAAAGAAGCACGGCAATTATTTCTTAAAGAACGAGATAGAGAAATTGATAAAGTGAATATGGTTTTAAAGCAAGAGTATCAAAAAATGGAAGAAACAAAGATGCAATATGAAAATATAATTAGAGATTTACAA
>JAFXUP010000119.1 GCA_017524905.1 Acholeplasmatales bacterium
AAAAAGAAGAAAAAAGAAAGAATCTTAAGGCTTTAGTATCTTTATATTCAAGCTTTATTTTAAATATTAAAACTATTATAGCTATTATTATTTCTTTAAGCTTTTTAGCAGTTGCCTTAATTTATTTATCTAAAATAGATGATTATGTATCCTATATGGCAAATCCAATTTTATATCATCAATCATATTTTAATTTATCAATTTTAATTATCAGTATGCTAAATGGTATATTAATATCCTTTTTTGTTTTAAATATTAGTATTAATTCACTATCCTTTGATATTTTATTTATTTCATTTGTTAAAAGAACAAAATTATCTTTAATAAAATTAATTACTATTTTTATAATCTTATTTTTATTATTAGTATTAGAATTTATAATTATAATGCTTATAGCCTTATTACAATTTAAATGCTATAAAATAACTAAAGAGGTTGTAATTACATTTTCTTATAGCTTTATTTCAATAGTATTTGAGGCTTTAATATCTATTGTATTAACTGAAATTTTTAATGTTATAATTACACCACTTTTTGTTTTATTTATATTTTTAATTATTAGATTATTAATGAATAATTATGAAAAAATAAAGGATTTGTTTTTTGATTATATACCATATTTAATTTATAATTCTAAAGAAAATATTTTTGAATTTGGAAATCCTATAGTTAGTATAACCTTAATATTATCTTTAATTATTATTTATATTCAAATATATTCAATTAAGGATTTAAAATAAATATTTTGAAAACACTTTACAACTATAATTATTTTAAAATAGGTATATAATACCTTTAGAAATGGAAGTGAAATAATGAAAAATAAAGATTTAACAACAGGTAATCCTTTTAAAACATTATTATTATTTTCTCTTCCAATGCTAATTTCTGTAACATTGCAGCAATTTTATAATATATGTGATTCACTTATTGGTGGTAATTTGATTTCTGATAAAGGAGATTCCTTATCAGCAATTAATGCAACATACCCAATAACTATGATCTTTTTAGCTATAGCAACAGGTTTAGGTATTGGTATTAATATTGTTATAGCAAGATATGTTGGAGCAAAAGAAAATAAATATGTAAAAGAAGGTATTTATATAGCTTTAATTTTTGGTATCTTACTAGCTTTAGCTTTAATACTTGTTACATTTTTCTTTACAGATTTAATGCTTAAAGCAATAAATGTAAGTGATACATATTTAAATAAAGCATCTATTTATTTAAAATGGTATATATTAGGTTTAGCATTTTTAATTATTTATAATGCTGTAACTAATATATTTCAAGCTTTAGGTAAATCTAATATTCCTCTTTATTTTTTAATATTTTCAACTGGTTTAAATATTTTACTTGATATATTATTTGTAAATTTAATTAATGATGTTAATTTAAAAATAAGAGGTATCGCAATTGCAACATTCATATCTCAAGGCTTAGCATCTATTTTATCTTTAACTGTTTTATTAATTTATATTAAAAAGACAAATAAAGAGCATGTTGATGTATTATTTAATAAAAATATATTATTAAAAATATTACCTATTGCAATACCTTCAATTATTCAAGCATCAATTATTTCTTTTGGTCAAATATTAATTCAATCAAAGGTAAATGGACTTGATATTAATTATCCAGGTGCAGTTGCAGGATATGGTTCAAGCTATAAGATTTGTTATGTAATAGTAAATATTTATACAATGATGAGTAATGCTATATCTACATATACATCTCAAAATGCTGGTGCTCAAAAATATGATAGAATTACTAAAGGATTTAAATCTGGATTATTACTATGCATTATATTAACAATTATTACTACAACTATTTTCTTAATTATGCCTGATCAATTATTATCTATTTTTGCATCTAAAGGTGATAATAAGGAATATTTCTTAGTAACTGGAAGAAAATTTATTTATTATGTTGCCCCATTCTTTATTCTATTATGTATTAAAATACCATGTGATGGCATTTTAAAGGGAAGTAAGGATATGAGAAGCTTTATGATAGCAACATTTGCTGATTTAGTTGTTAGAGTTGGCTTAACTTATATTTTAGAGCCTTTTATGGGAATGGATGGTATATTTATTTCATGGCCAATTGGATGGGCAGTTGGAATGATTTTAAGTGTAAGCTTTTATTTTATGGGAAGATGGAAAAAGCTTATTGGTTATTCAATTTAAAAATTTTTTAATAAAATATAAAATTTGTATTGACATTTATTCATTATTAGTTTAAAATGTTTAAGGTTAAGTAAATAACGTGGAAAGAAGAAACGCCTGTTTCTCGCCTGATTGATTAAGTATTGGTAGGCAAATGGTCACATAAATATAAAATTTATTATGATTATCTAGAGGGCGTTTTGTCCTCTTTTTTATTTAAGTAATTTGTTTGGAGGTGTAACTATTAGCAAGCAAGGAAACAAATTTGATGATACTTTAATTAATGAAGACATCAGAGTAAAGGAACTTTTAGTAATTTCAGATCAAGGAGAAAAACTAGGAATTTTATCTCGTGATAAGGCTTTAGCAGAAGCTGATGCAAGAGGTCTAGATTTAGTTTTAATATCACCAGATGCAAATCCAGCTGTTGCCAAATTAATGGATTTTTCAAAATTCAGATTTGAACAACAAAAGAAAGCTAAGTTGCAAAAGAAAAACCAAAAGGTTGTACCAATGAAAGAGGTACAATTTACACCAACTACAGAAAAGCATGATTTCGATACTAAGGTTAGAAAGATTGTTGATTTTGTAGAGCATGGTAGTAAGGTTAAAATCGCTTTAAAATTCCAAAAGGGTAGAGGTCGTATGGCTTACAATCCTGAATTATGTTTAGAAATATTAAAGAAGATTTTAGCTGATTTACCAGAAGAAATCCAAATTGATGCGCAACCTAAACAAGAGGGCAGAAATTTCTATGCGATTGTTGCGCCAAAGAAAGAAAAGAAATAATAAAAGGAGATTAAGATTATGCCAAAGCAAAAGACACATAGCGGTTTAAAGAAAAGAATCAAAATCACTGGTACTGGTAAGATTAAGCGTGGACATGCTTATACAGGCCACTTAAAGACTAACAAGTCACACAAGCAAAATAAGGATTTAGCAAAGTCAGGATTAGTTCATTCAACTGATGAAAAGAGAATCAAGACTTTGATTTCTAATTTAAAGTAGGAGGTAGCGAATTATGCCAAGAGTTAAAGGTGGATATGTAACAAGAAGAAGACGTAAAGCAGTTTTAAAGATGGCTAAGGGCTACTATGGTTCTAAGCATGCTTTATATAAGACAGCACATGAACAAGTAATGCGTTCATTACAATATGCTTTCAGAGATAGAAAAGCTCGTAAGAGAGATTTCAGAAAGCTTTGGATTCAAAGAATCAATGCTGCTGCTCAATTAAACGGAATGAAGTACAATACTTTCATTAACGGTTTATCTAATGCAGGTATTCAAATCAACAGAAAGATGTTAGCTGAAATGGCAGTTAACGATGCTGAAGCATTTGCAAAATTATGCGAAGTTGCTAAGAATGCAAAGCCAGCTAAGAAGACTGTTGAAAATGTAGTTGTATTACAAAAGGCTACAAAGGCTTCTAAGTAAGATTTAAAGACGAGAAATCGTCTTTTTTTCTTTTTTATTACTTTGCTAGATTTAATATTTATATTATAATAAATATGTATTTTATTCGTATTAAAGAAAGAGAGAGTTTGTATGACTAAGGTTTTAGTATTAGAAAATACAATATTAGGAAATAATATTTTAAAAAGCTTAAAAAAAGAAGATATTGTTCCTTATGAATTATTAAAATTTTCAGATGGTGAATTATGTGTTGAATTAAAGGCTCCAGTAAGAGGTGATGATGTTATTATGGTATCATCAATTGCAGAGCCTGTTAATGAAAATTTAGTTAAGGTTTTAATTGCAACTGATACTTTAAAAAGAGCATCAGCTAAATCAATTACTTTAATTTCACCTTATTTAGGCTATTCAAGACAGGATAGAAGAGCAAAGCCATGGCAACCTGTAAGTGCAAGGCTTGTTGCTGATGTATTAGAAACAGCTGGTATTAATAGAATTATTACATGTGATCTACATGCTGCTCAAATTGAAGGCTTCTATTCAATTCCTATTGATAATTTACCTATTTTACAAATTATGGGAAATAGATGGAGAAGAGAATTTTCTAAAGGAATTGATGTAAATGATTTAGTTGTTGTATCTCCTGATGCAGGTGGTGTAACAAGAGCTAGAGCTTTTATGAATGAGGCTTTAATTCCAAGTATGGCTGCTATTATTAAGCACAGAGAAAAGCCTAATGAGGTTGCCTCAATGCAATTAATTGGTGATGTAAAAGGTAAAATTGCCATAATTATTGATGATTTAGTAGATACGGGAGGAACTTTATTAAAGGCGTCAAGCGAATTAAAAAAGCTTGGAGCTAAAAAGGTTTATGTGTTTACAACTCATGGTGTTTTATCTGGAAATGCAATTGAAAAAATAAGTAATTCAAATGATTTAGATAAATTATTTATTACTGATACAATTGATAAAACAAAAGAAATTATTAATGATAAGATAGAATATATTGATATATCAGATATTTTAATTGGTGTAATTAATACATTTAGAAATAATGGCTATATTTCTAATTTAATTAAGAGCTTTTTACAAGATTAAATAATAAAATAAAACAGATATTAAATAAAATCAGCTATTTGCTGGTTTTATTTTCTTTTATTTATAAAATTATTATGTTATAATCTTTTTTAGTTTGGAGGATAATCTTTATGACTAGAATTAAAAAAGAAGATAATCTTAATAGAAGTACAAAAAATGCAAACAGAACAACTAATACTAAGCAACAATTTTTAGGCTTAAAGATATTTATGGCTGTTATTGCACTAATAAGTGTTGCTTTAGTATTATATTATGCAATAGATGTTTATTTTTTATCAAAGCCAGTTAATTTTTTCCAAAAGCATTTCTTAATTGCTATTGTATTAACTTTAATTGGAATTGAGGCAATTTGTCTTCCTGCAGCTAATGGTGTTAAATATAGTGGTGAATCAAAAGGTGACACATTAATGTATGGTGTAGGATTCTTATTATTCCTTTGTGGCTTAATTTCTATTATTTATTCCTTTTTCTCATAAACCTTGATAATACATATAAAGTGTGTTACAATGTAGTTACAAGGAAGATGGCAGTGGAGCTCAAATTATTTTATACGGGAGCTGAGGATATTCATGTGC
>JAFXUP010000120.1 GCA_017524905.1 Acholeplasmatales bacterium
AAAAATAAAAATTGATAATGATGAATTAAATATTTTACCTTTTAAGGCTTTAAATAATTTAGATGATAAATATACCTATCTTTTAGCTTTAAAAGCTGATAGAACGCCTTTTAGTATCAATATAAGTAAAATTATTAATATAATTGAAACAAAAGATTATTATAAATTAACAAATGATGAAATTGATCATTTAAATTTAATCATTAATAAAAATATAGAATATCCAAATTTAACTAATGAAATAGTAAAAATAAGATTAACTGATTTAGGTATAAAATTATATGAAAAGAATTATTATAATAGACCAGAATATATAAAAAGAAGTGGTAATTATTTTTATTTTAATAATTCCTTAAATCAATTATTTGATTATGTCATGCCTTTTGGTAAAAAATGTAAAATAATAGAAAATAATAAATTAAAGAAGATGTTTATTAATGAAACTAAGCATATAAATAAAAAAAATATCTAGAAAATCTAGATATTTGTTATTTTAAAGTAAATGTAATTGTTACATTAGAATTACTTAATAAATTTTCAAGTTCATCTTTAGATAAATTAATATGGCCTAATTTAGTATAAGCCCATGTATTTGAACCATAAAATATAACAATTTGATTTGAAGAATAAAGTACAATATCTCCCGGATTAGTAGTTATATTAATATCATTTGAAGGTAATGTTTTACCAATTGATCCAACTTGTTCAAATCCGCCGTATTTATTCATATTTATTGTTAATGTATCTTTTGCTAATTTTTTTAAAGCATCAACTGATTCATTACTATACCATGTAACATCTAAAATAGTATTTTGAATTTTTAATTCTAAATTATTATCCATTTTTATAACCTCCTCGCTTTCAGACTCATCTATTTTTTTATTTTCAGTTATTTTATTATTTGTACATCCAATTAAAAAGCTTATTAATATAATATTAATAATTAATAGAATATTTTTTCTCATAAAATCACCTTTATTTAATTATATAATACTAAACATTAAAAAATAAATAGGTTACATTTTTAGATGTAACCTATTTTATTATTCATTATTTATAGAATTCCTGTTGAATGAGTCTTAAAATATGTAGTTAATGATTCGCCTTGCTTCAATTCATATATTTCTAAATCAATTGGAGCAACTGCTAAATTTGTCTTTTCTCCATTAACCTTAAATGCGAATGCATCTGTTGTTAAATCATTTTTAACTAAACTACTAAATGGATTGCTAGTTGAAGAAGTAGAACCATAAATTCCACTGATTAATGAATTTTTTATCATATATCCACCTCTTACAGTTGGATAATCAGAAGTTAATGAATCATTATTCTTTAAAACTTCTTTAATACCAATATATTCACATGATTCAATATAAACTGATGCATCTAAACCAGCTAAAATGCCTTGTGAAACAGCTCCTAATTTATATTTTGAATTCTTAGCTGTAACAGCTGATTGTTTAGCTTTAATTTTATCAACAATTGCAAAATATTCGCTATTATCTACTAAAGTATTAATAACGTAAGCCATTCCGCCTCTTACCTTTGGTAATCTATCTTCAATATTTTTGATAGTACAATTATATAATGTAGCAGTTAAATATTTATTATATTTGTATGAATCACCACTATCACCCCATAAGAAGGCTTTCTTTTGTGGTATAGCAATTCCATATAAGATATCATCAAAAGATAAACCACTATCTCTTAATGTAAAATAATATCTACAAGATTTATTTGAATAAGTATATCCTGTTTTATTTGCAGCATAAATTTGATATTCATCTTCAATTTTTGACATCATTTTATATAAATAGCCATCTTTATCAGCACTTCCAGCTTTAAAATCACAATTAGATACTAATAAGCCATTTGAACCTGTTGCACCATATGGAGCTTTTGAATATGTACCCATTGATTGATAATATGGGTTAGAATAATCTATTTGACCATCAAATGATTTACCAAATGTACAATGATCTATAACAATATTATCACTGAATGATACTTTAAAGTATGCCCAACCAAATGAATCATAATCACCAACTTTAATTGTTGGAGATGCAGAAGTAGAATCTTCCCACATCCAAATTTCATCCATTTCTAAATTAATAAATTTAACATTTTTAGCAGAAGAAACATTAAATCCACAATGTGTTAATTTAGAACCATTTTTTGAATAAATGATTAAATTAGTAACATTTTCAACCTTTATTTTACTAATACCAGCTTCTTGAATATCAGGATCACAATAAATATCAGTAGTTCCTTCAAGTCTTTTCTTATTATCCCAATTTTCATAAACTGCTGGAGCACCTAAATTTTTAATTTTGTTATATCCTAAATCTAAGTCACTAGCAATTTCAATTACTTTAACAGTAGCTTCTTTTACTAATTCTTGTGTATAAGATACCTTAGAATAAGGAGAATCTTCATAATATGTTAATGATGCAGTATATGTTGTATCATTTGAATCAAAAGGAATATCTGAAGGAATCTTTGTATAAGATCCATCATCATTTTTTAAATATAATCCTTTTGTTATAGCATTAGTCCAGTTAGTAGCATTCTTTCTAACATTATTTCTAACAACGTATCCATCATTTTCAGTAATTTCTGTAAAATTATTTGTATATGTTGTTTTTGCATTATATAAAGCATCTAAAAATTCTTTTTCATTATTAACTGTTACATAAGCACTAGTATTTAAATATTGCTTATAATCTTCAGGTAAATAATTTAATGATATTTTAAATTCTTTTGTAGAGCTTGCCTCTTTATATTCATCTGATGCAGAAGTAGTAGCTTTAACAACATAATTACCTGCTTCTTTAGGAGCTAGAGTTGAATAATCTGAATCACTATTCTTAGCTAATTTATATTCTAATTTTGGTGTTTTACCACTTGTTGCTGTTGCAGTTACAGCTATAGGATTACCATCAAATTCTTTATTAGCTACACTAATAGTAATCTCATCTTCCTTAGGTTCTTTTACAACTGGATCAGTATTAACTGGATTACTGTTGTTATTATTTATTTCAACACTACATGATGCTAAAGTAAATAATGATAAGGCAGCTAAGGATATGCCTAATAAAATTTTTTTCTTTTTCATTTTTTCGTTTCCTTTTTCTTTATTTTTCTCCCTAATTATTAAAAAAAGTGACCAGAGGCCACTTTTTTAAACTAAATTATCAATCCATTCTTAGAGGAAGAATTAATTGTGTTAAATTAGCATCGTAATCTCCTCTTACAATAAATGGTCTAATCTCACCTGATAAGCTAATAGAAATTTCTGTTGACATAAAACTTCTTAAAGCTTCGATGAAATATCTTGAAGAAAAACCAATTGAAATAGCATTTGTAGCTTCAATATCTGTTGGAGTAATTTCTTCTGTTGCACTACCTAATATATTGTTTGTAGTTGATATTTCAATACTTCTATCCTTTTTAATAGTTAATTTAATAACATTAGAAGTAGTTTCTCTATCCTTTTCTCTATCCTTAGGTGACATAATAGAAACTCTTTCTACAACTGCAAGTAATTCATCTCTATTAAATCTAATAATGATAGGGAAATTAGTTGGCATTATTCTTGATGTATCAGGATAATTACCATCTAATAATCTTGTTTGGAATAAAACATTCTTATATTTTAATAATAATTTATTAGAAGAGAAGTATAAGCTAATCTTTCCTTCATATGAATCTAATACCTTACTCATTTCATCTAATGATTTATTAGGAATTGTAATATTAAAATCTTGATATGAATCAATAGATAAAATCTTTTGACTTAATCTAAATGAATCTGTTGCTGTAATAACTAATTGATTATCTTTATTATTAAAGTTAACACCAGTTAGGATTGGCTTTTTTTCAGTTTGAGCTGTTGAGAATACTGTTTCTCTAATAATTGATTTTAATTCAGAAGATTCTAATGTTAAAGGATTTTCTAATGTTACAAAATCAATATTAGGATAATCCATATAATCCATAATCTTTAAATTAAATTCTGATTTATCACCTTTAATGATTAATGAATTATTTTCATCTAATAATAAATTTACTTTTTTAGCACCAATGATTCTTATAATATCAATGAATTGCTTACCTGGAACAACTGTCTTACCAGGTTCTGTAATTTTTAATGATACATCATTGATTAAAACTTCTACTGAAATATCAGTATTAGAAGAAGTTAAGAATAAATCTGTATCTGTTGCTTCCATTTTAATACCAGTTAAAATTGGCATTGGAGATTTATTAGGTAAGCCTCTTGAAATTACGTTTAAGTTTTCAAGTAGGATTTCTCTATCTATTGTAATATTCATAAAATTTGCCTCCGGATTTTATAATAATTATTATTAATTAAATATTGTTATTATTATTGGTAAATGTGGGTTTGTGGATAACTCTGAAAAAGTCCCAAAAACACTACATTTATTATACCATAAATAACACATTTTTTCCACATTAAACTAGATTTTTTTTAGGATTGAATCCACAGCCATTTTAAGCTCTTTATCACTTTCTAATTCGCTTTCAATTTTTTGACAACCATTCATAACAGTAGTATGATCTCTACCATTAAAAATAGCACCTATTTTAGAATATGTAAGCTTATAATGGGTCTTTAATAAGAACATAGCAATATGTCTAGGTAATACATATTTATTATTACGTGATTTACCTAATAAATCGGCTACACTTATAGAATAAAAATCAGCAATAACTGATAATGCATTTTCATAATTGCTATTATCATCTTTTATTTGTGCATTTATTAATATTTCTAAGGTATCCTTAGCAATTTGAATATTAGGAGTAGTATTTAATATCTCAGCTTGCCATAAAACTCTTGTTAAAGCACCTTCTAATTCTCTAACATTATTAACGAAGTTTTCAGCAATGTAATTAATAACATCATCACTTACTTGAACTTGTGATGTTTCTAGTAATTTTCTTTTCAAAATTTGAACTCTTTGGTTATAATCAGGTTGTTTTATATCAACAATTAATCCCATTTGGAATCTTGATGTTAAACGATCCATAATACCATTTAATTTAGCAGGAGGAGTATCTGATGTAATAACGATTTGTTTTTGTCTATCTGTCATATTATTAAATAATTTGAAGAATTCTTGTTGAGAAGATTTACCTTTTTCAAGCATTTGAATATCATCAACTAATAATACATCAAGATTTTCATATTTTTCTTCGAAAGCTTTCATATTATTATCTCTAATAGCTCTACCATAATCCTCTAAATATTCATTAGCTTGAACATATAAAATCTTATTATTAACATCTCCGTCAGCAATATAATTACCTATTGCCTGCATAAGGTGAGTTTTACCTAATCCTACACCTCCAAATATATAAAGAGGGTTGAATGTAGTACCAGGATTTTCAGCTACTTTAGTAGCTGTTAAATAACTCATTCTATTTGATTCACCAACAACGAAAGATTCAAAATTGTAATTTTCATTTAAATTATGCTTGTTTATAATAGGAAATGCTGGTTGTTGCTTAACAGCTCTTGCATTTAATTCATCTTCACAAACAAATTTAAATTTTAATTTTCTAGTTGTTAAATTAGATAAAATGTCTGAAATTGTTTTTGAATAAATACTATTGATCTTATTTTTAATAAAAGGTGATGGTGTAATAACATATATTATGCCATTTTCTTCTTTTGAAACATGCTTAACATCTCCAAATGTATCTTGGAAATTAGTTTCATCCATCATTTCATTTAATTTGTCAATAGTATCATTCCATAAAGATTGATACTCATTCATAAAAAAAGTCCCCTCGTTTCTTACTTTTAATCATAAAAAATATAACGTAAATTAATTCAAAACACTTAAAAAAAATTAAAAATGAAATAATTGAAATTTTATGTCCTAAAATTAAAGACAAATTTTAATAATTTTAATCATTTTGCAAACACATTAAAATCATGATTAACTTGATATAAATATAGCATAAAAAAAAGACTTTTCAAGAAAAAGTTTTCCACCAAAAATGTGGATAATTTTTGGAAGAAAAAACACAAATAATTATGAAAAATGTGGATAACTTGCGAAAAAACACCCCATTTTGAGCCATTTTTTAATGAAAGTCACATAAACACATGTGGAAAAAAGTGGGGGATTTTTATCCACATTTTAGAAAAGTTTTTTTAACCTTTTTTTTAACTTTAAAATTGCATAAAATTTAATCGGTTTCGGATTGAAAAATTTTCATTGTAATTTTGATTACAAAATTCTATTTTTTTCCACAAAATGTGATAATTTTATATTAAATTTTGTTTGTTCTTTTTTATGATTATACATTTATAGGAAAAGATGGTGCCTATATATATTAAATAAGGATGAAAAACAAATTTTGCCTTCTTCAGATGGAAATTATTTAACTCTTTCTAAAATAGATTCTTATATGAATTAACTTATTAATATAATAAGAGAACATATGATTAGAGATATTGAGGTTTATAAGGATAAAATATATTTAGCTTTGATTTAAAAAATATAGAATCAAGTGAATTGAAAGTAGATGAGAGTATTAAATAATTACTCAAAAAACATCTTCTTGACAAGTATATATTAATTTGCTAAAATCATAAAGCGTGGTTTTAGAACAGAAAGAGAGGTTTTTAAAAAATGAAAAGAACTTATCAACCTAATAAGCGTAAAAGAAAAGTAACTCATGGCTTCCGTGCAAGAATGGCAACTAAGAATGGTAGAAAAGTTTTAGCTGCTAGAAGAAGAAAAGGCAGAAAGCAATTAACTGTTTAATTAAAGTTAATAAATTATTGACATAACTAGTACGACCAGATCAATTATTAAAATGATTTTTTGAGGTCGTACTTTTTTGTTTCAATTGGAGAATTTATGAAAAAACAATATCGCGTAAAGAAAAACCAAGAAATAGAAGCTATATTAGCTAATAAAAAAAGCTATTATAATTCCTATTTTTCAATTTATAAAATGAATAATCCTAAAACCAGCCATTTTAGATATGCGATTAGTGTTGGAAAAAAGATTGGTAATGCTGTTGAAAGAAATTCTTTAAAAAGAAAAATTAGAGCAGCCTTACAATCCATAAATATCCCGCTTGATAACAATATAGATATTTTTATAATTGCAAGACCTAATGCTAAGAATTTAGAATTCAAGGATATTGTTAAGCAAATAGAATATCTATTATTTAAATTACATATAATAAAAGGAGAAAAAAATGACTAATTTTTTCTATAGAAATAGATTCAAACTTATTTTTGTAGTTTTATTAGCCTTTCTATTAGTTTCATTAACTAGCTGTCGTTTTGATAGTGGAACTTGGAATCAAAAGATATACACTACCTATGGTCAAGAATGGGTAGACCTTTGGAATGGAGGTTCAGGCTTCTTCAATGCATTATTTGCATGGCCTGTTAATATCTTATCTTATCCAATTGCTTGGTTATGCTCATCAATTGGTAAAGGTATTGGTAATTCATTCTTCTGGGGTATTTTCTTCACAACATTAATTGTTAGAACTCTTGCATGGCCAATTTATGCTAAGCAAAATAGCATGAGTTTAAAAATGCAACTTCTTCAACCAGAAATGGAAAAGATTCAAAGAAAGTATGGACAAAGAAAAGATCCTCAAAGCCAACAACAAATGCAAATGGAAACTATGAAGCTTTATAAGAAGTATCATATTAATCCACTTGGTTGTTTTGGTACTATGTTCTTACAATTCCCTATCTTCATGTCAATGTATGAGGTAGTTCAAAGAATTAATAAGACAGCAACCACTACACTTGCTAATGGTATTACTGTAACTTATCAATCAAATTTTGCTTTATCTAATACTAAGCTATTCAATTTCTTCGAATTAGATACATCATTCTTTGCAGCAACAAATGTTCAAGATAAGATTTTTGCTGTAGTAGTTGCATTATTATTTGGTGGCTTACAAATTCTTCAACAAAAGCTATCTAGTAGACCTCCAAAGTATCAAAAGAAGAATCCTAAGAATACTAAACAATCTGACCAAGCTAAGCAAATGAGAATAATGATGTATGTTATGACTATTATGTTTGTATTTATGTCATTAAACTCTACTTCATTAGCTATCTATTGGTTAATTGGTGGTGTTTACCAAATTTTCCAATCACAAGTCGGCAGATGGATGAATGAAAGAAAGTATTATAAAATGAAGGACCAAGAGATTAGACCTCAGGTTTCTAGTAAATAATGAAGGGAAAAACAATATGCAAAAGAAAGTAGAATTCGTAGCAAAGACTCAAGAAGAAGCAATGGAAATTGCTGTAGAAAAGTTACATATTTCAGCTGATAAGATTTTTGTCAATGTTTTAGGCGAATTACCTGAAGGTTTAAATTGTGAAGCATTAGTTGATGTTAATTTAACATTAGAAGGAAAAAAATATCTTGAAGATATTTTAAAAGCAATGAACATTGGCTATCAAATTGAAGCAAGATCTATTAATAATGAAGAACAAATTCATTATTTAGTTGATACATATGAAAATTCATTATTAATTGGTGTAAAGGGTAAAACATTAGAAGCCTTACAAACTTTAGTTAGAACATTAATTTCTTCATATACTAAAGAAAAGGTAGTTACTACTCTTGATATTGGTGGATATAAGAGCAATAGAGCTCATCAATTAGAAATTTTAGCAACTAAAACTGCAAAGGAAGTTGCTAAAACTAAAGTAGAAGTTAAACTTCAACCAATGTCTGCATTTGAACGTCGTGTTATTCATGAAAAATTAGCTGATTGGCGTGATGTTTATACAGAATCTGAAGGTGAAGGCGAAGATAGAGCAATCATCATTAAGCCTCGCTTAAAAGAAGAAAACAATAATCAATAATTATAATGACCATCGAAAGATGTCAATGACTTTTGAAAAGTTCCTATAATTTATTTAATATAAGCACTGCTTTGATCGTATTCAAGGCGGTGTTTTTGTTTAGCTACGAAAGCGTCAAAAGATGCTTTCTTCCATGGATGAGTCATAGGTGGAATATATGT
>JAFXUP010000121.1 GCA_017524905.1 Acholeplasmatales bacterium
AAAAGAATGGTTCTTTGAACAAAATGACTATTTGGATGAAACTATCGTAGATGATACAACAATGAAACGATGGATGATTAATTATGTGAGACATGTTTTAACAAATTACGATTATATCTTATCAACAATAAAAGGAAAATTTGGAGTAAGCGAGGCATATATATTATTTAAAGAAAAAATTAATAATAAAATTAGAGAAATATATCCTGAACTATTCGAATAAAATGGAGGAAAATGTCCGTGTGCATAAAAAATGTCTCTAATACCTAAAAAAATGCCTCTAATATGAGAAAAATGTCCGAGTACTACTTGCGCCTTATTAATAAAAGACTAGCTAATTAATACAAAGAAATATTAAAAACATTATTAAAAACTATAAAATTGGCTCTATTAAGCCATTTAATGAATTTAAGCAAAAAAAAGGCTTAATACTAAATTGTATTAAACCTACTTGTTTTTTAATGGCAGTGTACGCAATAACTAATACAATTTGCGTACCCCTTCTTGAAAAGTGCGTACCCCTAAGGCATTTGCGTACCCTTAGTGTGTTTTGCGTACCCCATATTCATGAATATAAAATTCTTTAAATTCAGGATCAAATATGCGTTGCTTAAGTTTCATAAAAATGATTCTTAAAGCTTTTCTTATGCTAATTTTAGTTCTCACTTATGAAATGGGCATCTAGTTCCAATGTACTGCTTGTTCCATGAAGAAAACTCACACTCAATTTCATCTAATTCCATTTCAACACCATATTTCTCTTTAACAAATCTAACCCCACTACTTAAAGATAAGAAAGCATTCCTTTTGCAGCATCTAGGTCCACCTATTTCGCTCATCTTATTAATAACTGATGATGTAAATTCCATATTTTCAGCATAATAAGCTGAAGAACTCAAAGGACTGACTTCATGAATAATTGCCAATACTGCCGCAACAGATGCAACAGAACCACACATTCCCCAATAGCCACACATTGCTCCAGGCATTTTAATTGTTCTTTCCGCTAATACATCAATTGCTTTTATGATATCAATATCGCCTCCGCTATTTTTGTACGCCACCATAAACGATGCTCCATCAAGGAAATGATGCTCCGGTCCATGAATATTAACAAAATCCTTATGCATAATTGACTTTACAATTTCTATAGGATTCTTGCTTTTGTTTTTTAAGACTTCTTCTTTAATAAGCTTATATTTTTCATCCAATGTATATTCCATAGTTCCACCTAATTTAAATAATTTTTTAACATTTCAATTTTATCTTTATCGATTGAATAATGAACCCATTTCCAATCTTTTCTAGCAACAACCAATTCACTATCAGTTAATATTTTCATATGATGAGACAAGGTTGATTGATTACATTCTACTTTTTCTAATAATTTACAAGCACATAATTCTTTAGCATTAATTAATTCTTTCAAAATGAATAATCTCGTTTCGTCCCCAATTGCTTTGAACATATTTGCATACTTCTTTAAATCCATAATTAACACCTCTCATATTGATACACATCAATATTATACGTTCTCACATCGATGTTTGTCAATTTGAACGCAACAGAAAATTAAAAAGGCTTGATACTTTTCATATCAAACCTATTCTTATAAATTGGCAGTATACGCAATAACTAATACAATTTGCGTACCTACTCATTTGATAATAATTTATCATATGTTCTATCCATTAATATTGCTCCTAATGGTGCAGTTATTAAAATTGAAATAACAGCTCCTGTTAAAATAACTGTTCCACAATTTAGCCCCTCTGATAAAGCTATTGCACCAATTGATGCTTGAACAGTTGCTTTAGGTAAATACGAAAAGATAATAAACAATTTTTCTTTCTTATTAAATCTAGTAGCAATCAAGCATACAATTACGCCTATACTTCTAAATATTAATGCTATTAAAACTACACCAACCAAAATTGCTCCTTCTTCAGAAAAAGCATAATTAATACTTGTAGCAATTCCAACTAAAGTAAATAATAATATTTCAAAACAGCTCCATAAGGAATTATATGTTTTTTGAATTTCCTTAGTTTCTTCTTTTTTAAATATATTAACAATTAAAGCCATAACAATAATTGCTAAAAGTGATGAAATACTAAAATATGGTTTTAATACAGTTTCTAGTGCAATCATTCCGAATGATAAGCCTAACATAAATATCACATTTATAACTTTATTCATCTTTAATTTATTAATTATTAAAACTATTAACATGCCTACCAGAATTCCAAGAGCAATACCACTTATTATACTTAAAGGTATTTGCCCTATTGTCCATGCATCAAAATTAGCAGTAGCAACTAAATTTTTAAAAGAATAGAATAATACAATTACAAAAATGTCATCACATGAAGCACCTGCCATTATTAACTCGGGTACATTATGCTCTTTTCCATACCCCTCATTCATCAATTTTATCATTCTAGGTACAACAACAGCTGGGGATACTGCAGCTAGTACACTTCCCAATAATAAAGCTTCTAAATGTGAAATACCTAAAAACATTGGTGCAAATATAGTAACACCTATAATTTCAAAACATGCTGGCAAAAAACACATTAATATAGCTGGTCTACCTATCTTTTTTAAATTATTAATATCTAAAGATAATCCACTTCTAGTTAATATAATAACTAAAGCAATTTGTCTTAAATAAGATGATATGTTTATTAGTGTATCATCTACAATATTTAATACTGATGGACCTATTAATATTCCTAATACAATATACCATACAAGCTTTGGTAATTTTATTTTTTCAAAAATATATCCACCTAATATTCCAAAAGTAAAAATAATAAATAAAGATAAAAATATATTCATAATTCCTCCTTAAATCATTAAAAAAAGCTGATTTATCCATGACAAAAAAATCATAGACGTCATCAGCTTAAATAAGCGGTTTAGCAATTTTGCAAGGGAGACAATCATTCCCTACAAAAATAATTATACTATTAAATCAATTAATAATAAATACTTGATTTAAACATTTATTAAAAGTAAAAGAAAAAAGGCTTCTTTAGGTTATCAAAATCTAGAAAAATGTCCGAGTATAGGAAAAATGTCCCAAATACCTAGAAAAATGTCTCTAATTCGAGAAAAATGTCCGAGTACTACTTGTGCCTTATTAATAAAAGACTAGTTAATTAATACAAAGTAATACTAGAAACTGTATTAAAAAATATGAAATCGGCTCTATTAAGCCATTTTTTAATATTACACAAAGAAAAAAGGTTTAACACCAAACGGTATCAAACCTATTGTTCTTAAATGGAGGCCCCGAACGGATTCGAACCATCGATCAGGCAGTTGCAGTGCCGTGCCTTACCACTTGGCTACAGGGCCATTAACTTACGCTCATTTATTATATCAAAGAGTAATATTAATATCAAGCAAAAAAATATTTTTTTATCTTTTTGGCACTCTTGTGTTGACAGTGCCAAAAAACAAGACTATAATATAGTTGAAGCTAAAGAAAAATGCTTCGAAGGGAGTTGATTTTTATGATGAATCAAGAATATCAAGATAATAACGAAAATGTATTAGAAAAATACGGTCGTGATGTCGTTGCTTTAGCCAGAGAAGGAAAAATCGATCCTGTTATTGGTAGAGATGAAGAAATCAGACGAATCATCAAAATTCTTTCAAGAAAAACTAAACACAACCCAGTTTTAATTGGTGAACCAGGTGTTGGTAAAACTGCTATTATTGAAGGTTTAGCAAGACGAATCGTTGCTAATGATGTCCCTACTTCTTTAAAAGATAAATCTATATTTGAGCTTGATATGGGTGCTTTGGTTGCAGGTGCTAAATATAGAGGTGAATTCGAAGAAAGATTAAAAGCAGTTTTAAATAAGATTAAAGAATCTGATGGTAAAATTGTTATGTTCATCGATGAAATTCACTTGATTGTTGGTGCTGGTAAGTCAGATGGTGCACTAGATGCTTCTAATATGCTTAAGCCAATGCTTGCAAGAGGTGAGCTTCACTGTATAGGTGCTACTACTTTAAAGGAATATAGAGAATATATTGAAAAAGATTCTGCCTTAGAAAGACGTTTCCAAAAGGTTTTAGTTTCAGAGCCTAGTGTTGAAGATACTATTTCTATTTTAAGAGGTATTAAGGAAAGATTTGAACTTCATCATGGAGTAACAATTCAAGATAACGCAATTGTTGCTGCTGCTACTTTATCTAATAGATATATCACTGATAGATTCTTACCAGATAAGGCAATCGACTTAATTGATGAAGCTTGTGCTTCTTGTCGTATGGAAATTGATTCTAAGCCTGCAGAGCTTGATGATGCAGATAGAAAAATTGCTCAATTAAAAATTGAACAAATGGCACTAAAAAAAGAATCTGATCCTACTTCTAAGAAAAGACTTGCTGATATCGAAATAGAATTAAATGTATTAGAAAAGGATGCAAAGGCTTTAACAACAAAATGGCAAAACGAAAAAGCCGAAATTCAAGATTATAAAAATATTAAAAAGAAATTAGAAGATTCTAAATTTGAACTTGATAAAGCCTTTGGTGAAGGAAATTATAAGAGAGCTTCAGAATTACAATATTCTATAATTCCTGAGCTTGAAAAGAAAATCACTGATTATCAAAATAAATCTAAGGAAGACCATCTTCTTTCTGAATCAGTTAATGAAGAAGATGTTGCAACAGTTGTCGCAAAATGGACTAACATTCCAATTTCAAAATTAATGCAAGGTGAAAGAGAAAAAATTTTACATCTAGCAGATACTTTAAAAGAAAGAGTTATTGGCCAAGATGAAGCTGTTGAATTAATTAGCGATGCCATTATAAGACAAAGGGCAGGAATAAAGGATGAAAACAAGCCAATTGGTTCATTTATGTTCTTAGGTCCTACTGGCGTTGGTAAAACAGAGCTTGCTAAAGCTTTAGCAGATGCATTATTTGATTCTGAATCTCACATTATAAGAATTGATATGAGTGAATATATGGAAGCCCACAGTGTGGCTAAATTAATTGGTGCGCCTCCAGGATATATTGGATATGATGAAGGTGGCCAATTAACAGAAAAAGTTAGACGTAACCCTTATTCAATTGTATTATTTGATGAAATTGAAAAAGCACATCACGATGTATTTAATCTACTTCTTCAAATTCTAGATGATGGAAGACTTTCAGATTCTCAAGGAAGAACTGTAGATTTTAAAAATACAATTATAATTATGACATCAAATTTAGGAAGTGAGCTATTGCTTTCTAAATCAGAAGATCGTTTAAGAAAGGTTGAGGCATTATTAAAGGAAAACTTTAAGCCTGAATTCTTAAATAGAATTGATGAAATAATTACATTTAATCCTTTAAACAAGGATGTTCAATTAAAGATAGTTACAAAGCTATTAAGAAATCTAGATATGAGATTAATTGCTCAAGGTATTAATATCACATATACTGATTCTTTAAAAAAGCATATTCTAGATCAAGCATATGATGAAGAATATGGTGCAAGACCAGTTAAAAGATATATTCAAAAATATATTGAAACATATATTGCAACAAAGATTATTAAAGGTGAAATTAAGCCTGATATCCCATATGTATTAGATGCCTTAAATGGTGAAATAAGATTATTGAACAAATAAAAAAGAAAGACTCGTCATTTTGACGAGTCTTTTATTATTTAAGCTTCTTTTTAAATTCCAATGCCAATTACACCACAAACAGCTAATATAGCAAAGATAACAAATAATACAATTAAAACAATCTTTAATGTCTTATTCATCTTTGTATCTGATAACCATAAGTAGCCAGCAACAACTGCACATACAATTAATACTAAATCAGAAATCATTTTGATTTTGCTTAATGCAGGGAAATTACCTCCACATACACCAATAAACCAAATAATACCAGCAAGCATTAATGATACAAAAGCGCATAATCCGATTAACCAAAATAGTCCGTTACTTTTCTTCATAAAAAACCTCCAATTGAATTTAAATAATACATAGTTATTATATCATAAAACAAGAAAAAAATACTATTAAAAAATATTTTTAAAAAATACAAAATAAGTGTGTCAATGACTTTTGAAAAGTTCCTATAATTTATTTAATATAAGCACTGCTTTGATCGTATTCAAGGCGGTGTTTTTGTTTAGCTACGAAAGCGTCAAAAGATGCTTTCTTCCATGGATGAGTCATAGGTGGAATATATGT
>JAFXUP010000122.1 GCA_017524905.1 Acholeplasmatales bacterium
AAACTTGTTTTAGACATTGAATTATAGTTTGAATAGAATATATCTTTTGTAGGAGATGCTAATTCATAATTCTTAGATGTAACAAAATATCTATTGAATTCATTTTCTCCATCATATAAATGAGGAATATAAGTATGATTTAGTTTATATGCATCATAAAATTTATCAGATGTTAAAAAGACTAATGCATTAGAATCATTTAAATAATTAGAAAAATCATATAATGTATCAGTTGGCCAACCATCAGTTGTTGTTTTATCATTATAATTTTTTAATTTAGCAGGAAGAGGTGTACCTTCAAAAATTCCTTTAATTGTAAATGCCTCATCAAAGCCATTAATATTTATTTTTTTATTAATTAAGTCATCCTTTGTGTTTGCCTCAATTAATGAATTAGAAAAAGCATCTATAATATCGTTAGCTAAAATATTTTCAGCCATATATGTTGAGATGGCTATATCATAAGTAAGAGTAGGATATGTACCATATAATAAATTACGATATTTAGAATTCTCATTTACATATGCAAAGCCTCTTATTTTATTTGATGTAAGAGTCTTTGGTGTTGTATTAGAAGAAGTATAATTATTTATTTTTAAATCTAAATCGGCAGTATAATAAATTCCTAAAACATCATTACCATATTTTTCGTTTAAAGCATCAATTTCTTCTTTTGAAAAATATGTTTCTCTAGAAGAAGAATATTCAGAATATAAATTATTATCATGGTAATAATTAAATAAAATATTATAGTTTTTATTCATAGCAACCTCTGAATATTCAGAAGCATTAAAGCTATTATTAACAACGCTTGCTCTATCAAAATTCATTAAAGAAGAAGCAACGCCAAATAATATAAATGATGTTACAGTTAATAAAATTGTTAATATTAATCTAAATGGCTTAATTCTTAAAGAAGAAACACCCATTTTAGCTGCCTTACTCATTGGCATTTTAGATTTAATTAATTCCTTATCGAAGAAATTATTCTTTTTCATTTTTATTTCTTCATGATTAGTTATTTTAAATTTTTCAGTTTTATTAGATTCATCAATTCTATTAGCCTTTTTAAAAGAATTAATATCCTCATTATCCTTAGATATTATTATTTGGCCTTCATTTTCATTGATGAAATTAATTATTTCTTTTATATCTTTATTTCTTAAATTTTTACTATTTTTAATTGATAATGTGTTATTACCAACAATCTCTATATTTTCATTGATTACTTTAGCATCAATTTTTTCTTTTGTTTCATCTGATAAAATCTTTCCATCTTTTAATTCAATGATTCTATCACCATAAATTTCAGAAAATTCTCTATCATGAGAAACTACTATTACTAAGTGGTCCTTTGATAATTTTTTTAGTGTATCAAATACTTGTTTTCCTGTTTTAGAATCTAAAGCACCAGTTGGTTCATCAGCCATAATTATTTTAGGATCTTTAATTAAAGCACGAGCGATTGCGATTCTTTGTTTTTGTCCACCTGATAATGTATTAGGTTTTCT
>JAFXUP010000123.1 GCA_017524905.1 Acholeplasmatales bacterium
CTTTAATTTTAGATTACCATTTAATTTTATTAATTCCTTATTAACATTATATAAAGATGTTTCAAAATTAAAATCAAATTTCTTCTTATCTACTATTTCTAATAATTTATTAACAATTGGTGTTAATTTAATTAATTGTTGATAGCTTGAATAATCCTTATCCTTAATTTGAGTATTACCCTTTTTAATATTTAATGTAATATTACGCTTTAATAAATTAGTATTAATTACTAAGCTATTTAATACATAATTATTATCTATTTTATCGACATTAGCATTAATATTTAAAGGTATTCCATAAATATTTAAATTAATATTTATTTTTTTATTAATACCGTTTTCAATTAATTCAGCATTATTAATGCCTTTTAATATTTCTTCTACATTTAAAGCTTTAGAACCTGTTTTATTTATTTTAGATATAATTTCTGTTAAATCATTTAATTCGCCCTTTAGCTTTACTCCAAGGCCTGAAAAATAGATTTTTGAATCTAAATATTCTAAATCGAATAAATCATCTAATTTTAATTTTAATTTAATATTTTTTAAATCATAAATATTAATTGATGCATTACCTTTTATAGTTTTATTATCTATTTTAGCATCAATATCAAATAAAGAATCATTAATACCATTTTGTAAAGATGATATTAAAATAGATGCAACATCCTCTTTTACAATAGGGTCATTACTATCTTTTGCCTCAACATTTAAATATTGATTAAAATATGACATCATTTTTTCATCAAATTCAACATTTTCATAAATAAAATGATCTTCTAGTGTGGTTGTTGTTAGAGCTTTTATACCATATAATTGAACAACATATGATTCTTTTATATTTTGATAAACTATTCTATAATCTTTATCTATTCTTAAATCAATATGAATAGATTTAAAAATAGGCTCTATTGTTGAATTTGTATCATATATAATTTCTCTTCTATACCAAAATGGTGCATAATCAGAACCACAATTTAAATCAAATGAAACCATATATAAGTCATTATCTTTTTTTGTTACTTTTATTTCATCCTTATTTAAAATAGTATCATCTGAAATAATATAGCCATTTGCTTGAAATGGAAGCCAGCCTACTCTTCTTATCATTTCATTATATGTAATAACCTCAGGTGCATCAGTTGACCAAGTAACATTACTGCCTTGTACTTTTGATGCATTACGCATAAATACCTTATTATCAGCATATAATTTTTGACCGGCAACAGTAATAAAGCCTGATGATATAGTTTCAACTGTTGCTTTTTTATCCTTTATAACTCTTTTTATTTCTATTTTTTGAGTTGCAATAGATGCTTTTGTTTCACCTATTGTTTCTAATCTATAATTTGAATTTGCAGCATTCCATAAAGCATATGCTATAACATCAGTTGCAGAATGTTCTGTTGGTAAGCTACCATCCTTTGGTGCTTCTTGTAGTCTTGATACATATTTAGCATCAGTATCCTTTAAGACGATAGGTGATTTAGAAATGCTTGCAACAAAATAACAAGCTATACCTATAATTGCTCCAATAATAATTTTAATCCAAAAACTAAAACTCTTTTTCATAATAATCTCCCCACATATTAACTTTCTATAATTATAGCATATTAAAATTAATATGGTAAATGATAACGATTTAATAATATATTTTTAAAAAATAAAAAGAAAGAACCCCATTAGGGGTTCTAAATTTAAGCTCTTGCATTATTGAAAGTATTATTAATCTTTCTAATATATTTTCTATCAAAGCATGAAAGCTTAGTACCTTTTGTTGAATCATAAGGATAGTATTTATCAAATGCGATACCAATAGCATAATCATACATTACCCAATATAAATCAGAATCATAAGCATCACCTGTTGATGCTTTAAAATCATCTTCCATTTCTTGGTCAAATTCAGTATCCTTTAAAGCTACTAAATCATTATAAACATCATTATATGGAGCATCATAGCTTACATAATATGTATATGTATATGCTGGGTCATCATTTGTAAATTCTACATCTCTTACATCATTTTTAACTTTTGTGTCATCAAAATTTCTAGAAATTAAGAAATTAATGAATTCATGAGCTAAATCTTTATGAACTGAATCCTTTGTGATAACTAAATTATCACAGAAGGCAATTGTATCATCAGGAATATATAAATTAAAGCCAATATCGTATGAGTTACCATTCTTTTCATATTTAGCTTCTTCGCCTGTAATAGAATCTAAGAATGTTCCTACCTCATCAATTGAAATATCGCCTGCTAAATATGCATCCATTGTAATATTTGCAGCATTTTCACAATAGTAATATAAGAAATCGCCTGTCCACATGAAGCCTAAATCAATATTACCACTAACGATATCCTTTTTAATTGAATCTGTTCCCCAAGCATTATATTTCATATTAGCAATTAGTTTTTCAATCATTTCTAAATTAGAATCATTTAATTCTGTTTGAGGATCAATTTCATAGCCTTCATTTTGTAAATAACGGCATGCAGCATAATATGCATGTTGATGTGAATCATATTGAGCAACCTTAGTACCTGCAGGTAAAACACTTCTATCAAATAAAGATGCCCAACTATTCTTGCTGTTAACTACAGCTTCTTCAACACCTGCTTTTTTAGTTGTATAGCAGATACCCCAAGTACCCCATAGATATGGAATAAAATAGTTATCTACTGAACCTTTTTTATATGAATCCATAATATTTGATAATTCAATATTCATATCATCATATATCTTTTTAACACCAGGTCTTAAATTGTTTTTATCAAATGCTGGAATCTTATTAAAATCAATTTCAGCAAGCATATCATTTTTATATAGCTTTTCAACCATATAATCTGAAGGACATACAACATCATATACTGTTGTACCAGCTGAAACCTTAGAATAGAAAATTTCATTTGATTCACCTAAATCCATTTGAACCTCACAGTTATATAGGTTTTCAAAATCTTCTATTAAAGTTTCATCAATGTACTCACCCCAGTTAAGGAATAATAATACATTTTTGCTTCCACAGCTTGATAATGTTAAAGCTGTTAACATAGCTAAAAATAACGCACTAATTTTTCTTTTCATTTTTAGCTCCTATTCTACCCTTGATAATATTATAAATAACAATACCAACGATCATTACTACTGTTAAAGCTGTTGAGAATGCATAAACACCAGGGAATAAGCTCTTTCTTCCGATTGATGAATAAATCCAAATTGATAATGTATTATAACCATTACCAGTTGTGAAATAGCCAACAACGAAATCTTCAAATGAAATAGTGAAGGCTAAAACTAAACCAGAGAAAATACCACCCTTAATCGCAGGAATAATAACCTTTAATACTGACTTAAATGGTCTTACACCTAAATCTAGTGATGCATCTAACATATTAGGGTCAATTTCTTTCATCTTAGGTAATACAGATAAAACTATATAAGGGAAGATGAAATAAACATGGGCAATTAGGATTGTCCAGAAACCAAAGATTTGCTTATTAATAGGTAAGAAAATAGAGAAAATTAACATTAATGATGTACCAGTAACGATATCAGCATTTAATAAAGGAATATTATTTAATAATGTTAATCTATTTTTAATCTTTGGAGGTAGGTAGAATGTACCTATTGCAACTAATGTACCTAATACTGTTGCAATTAATGTAGCAAAAATAGATGTTTTAAATGTATTTAAAATTGAATCATTTAAGCTACGCTTTGTAAACATTGAAATATAATTATCAAATGTAAATGATTTAAATTCAGTAGTTGAATCAGATGAATTAAATGACTGTATAGCGATAACTAATACAGAAAAATAAAGCATGAAGATTGCAAAAACTACTAATACCTTAGAGATAATACTCCAAGTTATTTTTAGAGCCTTATGATTTTTATAACCGTATTCTTCTATTGAAGCACGTTCATAATTAGCTGGATTATATACTTGATTTTCCATTATAGTAATGTCTCTCCTTCCTTATCAACTTTGTTAATAATTAGGATTGAGCCTAAAATAATGATTAGGATTACTATTGCTAAAACTGAACCTAAATTATAGTTCATATTAACGAAGTTTTGTTCAATAATATTACCAATTAATGTAATATTACCTTCACCTAATACTTTTGGAATAGCGAATCCTGATAAACATGGTAATAATACCATTATTGAGCCTGATACAATACCTTTTGATGATAAAGGTAAAACAACCTTCCAGAATTTTTTGAAATCAGTCATACCTAAATCTAGGGCTGCTTCATGTAATAATGGATCAATCTTTTCTAAAGATGTATAAATAGGCATTACCATAAATGGTAAATATGTAAATACCATACCTAAATAAATAGCTAAATCTGTACCTATAATATCAAGGCCATGGCCATTGATTCCTAAAATATCTGTTAGGATATTATTTGCTTTAAATACAGATGCTAAAGCATTAATTCTTAATAAGAAATTAGTCCACATCGGTAAAACTAATAATAAAAGAATTAAATATTTGTTTTTAATTTTTGATTTATATAAGCTATATGCTACTAAATAGCCAAAGAAAATACATACTACTGTTGTAACAATACTGTATTTAACAGAATTCCAGAAGGCTATAATAGTAGACTTTTCAGTTAAAATTTGAAAATTTGTTACTGTAGCTTCCATTCCTTGGAATTTAATACCTTCCGCATCAACAAACATTAAGCAGATCATTAAAACAACAGGAATTAAAGCGAATATATAAAGCCATATTAAATATGGTCTTGCCATCCTATCAAGATGATGTGAGACTTGATGAGGAGGAATTATTCTTTTTTCCTTCTGCATTTTACTTTACCTCTTTTGATGCTTCTTCTTGACCATAAAAGGCATTATTTTCCTCATAGATTGCAGAATCGAATAAAGTATATTCTTTTTTAGTGTCTTCTTCAGTTAATGGAATTAATTTCTTAGGTGATCCATCAACATTCATTAAACAGATTTCATATGGGTCAATATTTAAGCCAACAATTTCGTCAACCTTAACATCCTCATATGTATGAACAGTATATTCAGTACCATCAATATCAACAACAAGCTCATAGTGTACACCTTTAAAAATTGATGATAACACTTTACCTTTAACCTTAGCTTGTTTTAAAGGTACTACGTCCCAGTCTTCAGGTCTAATAACAACATCAACCTGAGCACCATCTTCAAAATCATATCCTACAACCTTAAATTCTTGTCCTAAGAACTTAACAACATTCTTTCTTAAATATAAACCTGAAATAATATTTGATTCTCCAATGAAATTAGCAACATATCTGTTTACTGGTTCATTATAAATATCCTTTGGACTACCTAATTGTTGGATAATACCGTCTTTCATAACTACAATACGATCAGACATAACCATTGCTTCTTCTTGATCATGTGTAACGAAAATGAAAGTAATACCTAAGTTTCTTTGCATTTCCTTTAATTCATATTGCATGTTTTGTCTTAACTTTAAGTCTAAAGCTGAAAGAGGTTCATCTAAAAGTAAAATTTTAGGTCTTAATACAATCGCTCTTGCAATAGCAACACGTTGCATTTGTCCTCCTGAAATTTTGTCAATCTTTCTATTTTCAAATCCAGAAAGATTAACTAGCTCTAAAGCTGCTAAAACTGATTCTTTAACTTTTGCTTTTAAATATTTTGAAATATCAAAATATGAAGCTTTAGTCTTTTGAGCACCTAATTTATTAACATATTCTAATGCATCTTCTTCTACTTTTTCTTTTCCACCATAGAATCCAATCATAAATTTTCTTCCACGGTTAACAATACCGAAGGCTACATTATCAAATACATTTAAATGTGGAAATAATGCATATCTTTGGAAAACAGTATTAATTGGTCTTGCATATGCAGGAAGATCATTAATAATTTTTCCATTAACAATAATTTCACCACTTGTAGGATACTCAAATCCTCCAATCATTCTAAGTGTAGTTGTCTTACCACATCCAGAAGGACCTAGTAGAGTTACAAACTCGTTTTCGTAGATATCTAATGAAAGATTATCTACAACACAATTATCGCCATAATATTTAACGATATTGTGTAATTCGATAATAGGCTTATTCACCCTTAGTTTACCGAACCGAAAAGATTTGGGTTTCTTTTCGTTGCTTCCTTTCCTAAAAAATTTTTTAAATCATAATAAATTTTTTTTGGCTTGTAACTTGGATATTATTCATTTTTACCATTATATGGATATTATTTATTTTTACCATTAACGCCCCAAATATGTCACTAATAAATGACGATAATAATTATATAGATTTTTTTCAAAAAAACAATAGAAATTTTTAAAAAAATTAAATTAAAGAAAAAAAAGATTATTTGCTAATCTTTTTCTCCTTTTGACCTTTAATAGTTACAGTCATATTATCTTCAACAGATGATGTAATAAATGCATTAGATCCAACTGTTGTATTTTTACCAATAATTGTTTCTCCACCAAAGATTGAAGCACCTGAATAAATTGTTACATCATCCATAATTGTAGGGTGACGCTTTGTGCCTTCAAGCTCATGACCTTTTCTTAAAGATAAGGCACCTAATGTAACGCCTTGATAGATTTTAACTCTTTTTCCAATTTCACATGTTTGACCAATAACAATACCAGTTCCATGGTCAATAAAGAATGATTCATCAATTTTAGCACCAGGGTGAATATCTATTCCTGTTTTAGAATGAGCATATTCAGATAATATTCTTGGAATCATTGGTACTCCAGCTTCATATAAAACATGAGCTATTCTATATACAAAAATAGCTTGTAGGCCAGGGTAGCATAATATAATTTCAGATAAATTAGATGCTGCAGGGTCACCTTCATAAATAGCTTTAACATCTGTTTTTAATAAATAATCAATATGAGGAATTTCTTCTAAGAAAGTCTCAACAATTGCATTTGACATTAAAACACAATCAAAGCATCCATCTAATCTAGATGCTGCATCTAATAATTTCTTTAAATCTTCTTTTATACATTTAACCTTTTCATCTAAATAAGATGATAAATCATCAAATTCTTCTACATAGCCTGGAAATATTAAGCATTTTACAGAATTAATAAAACATTTAATATCATCATAGCTTATAGCATCTATGCTAGCTTGTTGCTTTTTCTTATCATCTAACCATTCATTAAAATTCATAAAAAATACCATTAATTAATTTAAATATATAATTAATTATAAATCCTTTCTATATAATCATATAGATTATCTATTTAAAATTCATCTTTTTTAAAATAATTTATTTAATTTTAACATTAAAAAAAAGTCATTTCAATACAACAATTAATAATTAGAAAAAATTAAAATATTATATTTCTTTTGACTTTTAAATATATTAATTATTTAGTATAATTAAAAATGTTTGAGGTATTTGAAAATGAAAACTATAAAACCAGAAATTATTACTAGGGAAGTAGAAAGGCTTTCAATCGAGGCTGCAACATTTATTGAACCTGATGTCTTAAATTCATTAATTAAAGCCAGGGATAATGAAAAAGGTCTTTCTAAATCAATTTTAGAACAAATAATTGAAAATGATGAAATCGCAAAAAATGAATTTGTTCCTATGTGTCAAGATACAGGAATAATGATTGTTTTTGTTGAAATCGGAAATGAAGTTTTTATTGATGGAGATATAAATGATGCCATCAATCAAGGTGTAAGAAATGGATATATTAATGGTTATTTAAGAAAAAGTGTTGTTAAATCACCATTAGATAGAATAAATACAAATGATAATACTCCTGCTATTATTCATATAAAGCATACTTTAGGAGATAAATTAAAAATTACTGTATGTCCTAAGGGTGCTGGTTCTGAAAATATGAGCAAGGTTAAAATGCTTGTTCCTGCAGATGGTATTGAAGGAATTAAAAAATTTGTTAAAGAAACAATATTAGAAGCCGGTGGTAGAGCTTGTCCTCCTTTAGTTATTGGAATTGGTATTGGAGGAAACTTAGAAAAAGCATGTCTTTTAGCTAAGGAAGCTTTATTAAGAGATATTGATGATGAATCAGAAGATTTAAGTGCTTCTAAATTAGAAAAAGAATTATTAAAAGAAATAAATGAGTTAAATGTTGGTCCTATGGGTTTAGGAGGAAAAACAACAGCCTTAGCTGTTAAAATTAATCTATATCCATGCCATATAGCATCACTTCCTGTATGCGTTAATTTACAATGTCATGCAGCACGTCATAAGAAGGTGATATTATGATAATAAGATATCCAGAAGATAAAGAATTATTAAAAAATATTAAAGCTGGAGATGTTATCGAATTTTCAGGTATCATTTATACATCAAGGGATGCAGCTCATATGAGATTTGAAAATTTAATAAATAATAATGAAGCATTACCAGTTGATTTCAAAGATTCTTTCATTTATTATGCAGGTCCTACTCCAACAAAGCCAGGTAGTATAATTGGTTCTATTGGACCAACTACTTCTTCTCGTATGGATAAATTTGCTTATTTAATGCCTAAAATGGGTGTTATAGGAACTATTGGAAAAGGTCCTCGTTCAAAGGAATGTACAAAATATTATATTGATAATAAGATATTATATTTTATTACTACAGGTGGCTGTGGAGCTTTACTTGCAAAAGCTGTAAAGGAAGCTAAAGAAATTGCCTTTTTAGATTTAGGTCCTGAATCAATTAAAAAATTAAGAGTTGAAGGATTTAAAATGATTTGTGCAATTGATTATTATGGAAATAATATATTTGAAAGGAAATAAAGGAAATGGGATTAAAGGAAGATTCATTAAAATTACATGAAGAAAATAAAGGAAAGCTTGAGATTAGATCAAAGGTAAAAATTGAAAATCAGCATGATTTATCTTTAGCATATACTCCAGGTGTAGCATATGCTTGTAAGGAAATTGAAGCTGATAAGGAAAAAGCTTATAAATATACATCTAAAGCTAATATGGTTGCTGTAATAACTGATGGTTCTGCAGTATTAGGCTTAGGAAATATAGGTCCATATGGAGCTATTCCTGTTATGGAAGGAAAATCAATTCTTCTAAAGGAATTAGCTGGAGTTGATTCAATTCCTATTTGCTTAAAGACTCAAGATGTTGAAGAAATTATAAAAACAGTTAAATATTTAGAACCAACCCTAGGAGCTATTAATCTTGAAGATATTTCAGCTCCTCGTTGTGTAACAATTGAAAGAAGATTAATTGAAGAAATGGATATTCCAGTATTCCATGATGATCAACATGGTACTTCTATTATTGTTGCTTCTGCATTTTTAAATATTGAACGTTTTACAAAAAGAAAATTAAAAGATTTAACATTAGTTATGTCAGGTACTGGTGCTGCCGGAAGCCAAGTTGCAAGAATGCTTAAAAAAATTGGTGTTGGTAAAATTTATGCATATGATATTACAGGTGTAATTGATAAGAAAAAATATGATTCATATAATTTCTTAATTAAAGAATTAATTGATGATGGTATTTATGATACACCAGATGATCATGATAATACTTTAGCATCTATTTTAAAGGGAGCTGATGCCTTTGTTGGTGTTTCAGCACCTAATTTAGTAACTAAAGAAATGGTTAAAACAATGAATGATAAGCCAATCATTTTCGCAATGGCTAATCCAAATCCTGAAATATCTTATGATGATGCAGTTGAAGCTGGAGCTTATATAGTTGGTTCTGGAAGATCTGATTATCCAAATCAAATCAATAATGTATTAGCTTTCCCAGGCCTATTTAAAGGAGCTTTAGAGGTTAGAGCAAGAAAGATTAATGAAGAAATGAAGCTTGCTGCTGCTAAAGCTATTTCATCTATAATTCTTGATGAAGAATTAAGATGTGATTATATTGTACCAAACGCATTTGATAAAAGAGTTGTACCAGCTGTTGCTAAAGCTGTAGCCGAAGCTGCAATTAAAACTGGTGTTGCAAAATTAACAAAATAATTTAAACAAAAAAAGGCATTAATATGCCTTTTTTTCTTCATTTACTTGAATATCAGCTTTATCATCTTTTTCTAATTCTTGTTCTTCTTCAAGAATTAATGTATCATCCTTAAATGAATCTAAATCCTTAACGCCTCTATAAATAGGTTCATAAATTAATGTTGCAAGTATTACACTAATAAATCCTGTAATTAATGAACCAGGAATCTTAGATGTTGCTGTTGCAAGTGATATTGCAAATCCATCTGGAATCTTATCTAAAACTGTTGATTTAAATCCTTCTAATGCCCATCTTAATAAGAATTCACCTAAAATATTAACTAATATTGCAATTGTAATTGCGAATAATGCAGCTTTAGATCTTGTTGATAATTTTCTTTCAAATACTAAAGCTAATATCATACCTGATGCAAAAAGTATAGAAAAGATTGGAATATAAAGTGAAATTCCTACCTTTTTACCTGTAAAGAAGAAATTAGATACATATGCAATAAGACCAGTTTTAAATGATAAATCAGTTTTATCACCTACAATGAAAAATCCTAATGAAACTCCAAATAATAATAAGAAAAATACTGTAGATGCAATTAATAAGTGGTCTGTTTTAGCCTTTTTCTTAATAACTAATCTAAATAAATAACCTACTAAGAAACCTACCAAAAACTTTAATAAGAATGTTCTTATAACAGTTGTTGGCTTATTAAGATAGAATTGAATATCATATAATCCCATTCCAAGGCTTCCAACAAGTCCTCCTTCAATTCCTCCTAATAGTAATGCAGCTAAAATCATTACAAAGTTTCCTAAATGAATCATATCGCCTGTTGGTAATTTAATTTGAATAAATGTACCAGCATAGGCTGCAGCTGTAAGAACAGCTATAATAGAAATTCTTTTTAATAAAACAATATTTTTATCTTTCATAAATCTCAACACCTTTCTTTTAATACAATTCAAATTATACACTTATGTTGGTTATATAAAAATATTCAGTTTTAATATTTTTTATGATACCAGATTGTTATATAAGAAAAAGAGCTCAACAGAGCTCTTTTATAAATCTTATTCAGCAGTTTCTTCTTCTAGGTCATGGATAACCTTAACAGCTGTAGAATTTGTTGCCATTAATACCTTTAATGCATCAGCATCGAAGTATTCAGCATAAATCTTTAAGCTTCTATCCATAGCACCACGAGCTTTAACATGGATAACATTACCAGAAGTTACAACATGTAATGATTTTAATACATCAATTGTTACTTCTTCACCTTCAACGAAGTGAGCACATAATGTATCTAAGTAAACTGTTGCGCGAACTTCTTCTTCCTCTAAAGGTTCACCTTGAATTGCTGGAATATAATCTTCAATATTATCAGGAATTCCATCAGGAAGTGATGATACTGTCATAGGCTTACCCATAACATCTCTTGATAAGCCAAGCTTACCTAAAATAGCTTCACCATTTGGAATTAAATCAGCTGTATAATCAGTTGGTTCAAATCCTCTCTTTGGTTTAACGCCACGAGCAGCCATTAATAAGTCAACTAATTCCTTAAAGTACTTTAATCCTCTTGGAGAACGTACTTTAATCATTGTTGGAACTTCAGCATATTGCTTCTTTTCGCTCATATCTCTGTAATGATATTTAGAGCCTTCTAAGCTTTGTGGATCAATTGCTAAGAATACCTTAACAGCCTTACCACCTAAAGCAACCTTAGCGATTAAGCCTTTGTATCTAAATGTTTCACATCTAGAAGAATATCTTCCTTTAGCACGATACATTACTAAATAATTCTTAATTTCAGAATAATAATCCTTTGTTTCAGGTAAAGCATACATTAATTTAGAATTAAATTTATTTCTAATCTTCTTTGGCTTACCTTCAGCATCTAAAACTTCAAAGTCATTTACTAAGACATTAGATTTCTTTGGTTCTTCTTGAACTTCTTGAGGCTCTTCAGCTTCTTCTTCGTCATCAGCTTCTTCTTCAGCTTCAGTTTCATCTTCTTCATCGTCTTCTTCAGCTTCTAAAGCTTCCTCGTCAACAGCTTCTTCAGCTGGAACTTCCTCAACGACTTCTTCAACAACTTCTTCAGCTGGAACTTCTTCAACAACCTCTTCAGTTGGAACTTCTTCAACGACTTCTTCAACAACTTCTTCAGCTGGAACTTCCTCAACTTCTTCAACTACTTCTTCAGTTGGTTCTTCTTGAGCAGCTAAAGCTTCAGCTTCTTCAGCAGAAATTTCGTTACCATCTTCATCTACATAAATAACTTCTTCTTCAACTTCTTCACCATCAACAGGTGCTTCAATTTCATTACCATCTTCATCTACATAGATAACTTCTTCTTCAACAACTTCTTCAGTTGGCTCTTCTTGAACTTCTTCAACAACTTCTTCAGTTGGCTCTTCAGCTGGAGCTTTCTCTTGAACTTCTTCAGCTGGAGCTTCCTCTTGAACTTCTTCAGCTGGAGTTTCCTCTTGAACTTCTTCAGCTGGAGCTTCCTCTTGAGGTTCAACTGCCTTAGTTGCAGCAATCATATCTTCAATTAAGATACCTTGATAATTCTTTAATCTTATAATTTGAGTAATACCTGCAACAATTGCAAATAATACGAATACACATAATGCAACAAATGGCATGATATTGCTAAATAAATTATTAATATTCTTGTATACGAAAATTGCAAGTGGTAAGCAATAAATTACGATATGTGAATTAATTGATACTACAATATCAACCTTTTCGATTTCAGGTGATTTTAAATTCTTTAAGATAATTAATAATAATAAATTAATAACTGAAATAGCAATTAATACGATTGATGCAATCATATCCATATTATTTCCAGCTAAGAAATTTCTTTGAATCTTAAATACATTTAATAAATAAGGGAATGTAGCATTATTATATGTTGCATATGCGAAGAATCCAGCTACGCCAGCTGCAACAATGAATGATAATAAAATTGAGTGGCTTGAATAAACTTGAGCAAAATATCTATTAGCTTTAAGCTTACTTGATTTATAATTACCACTAAATGTAAATCCTCTAAATAATAATGATGCAGCAAGTGCACAGTAAGAAACTAATAAATTTCCAACAACTGTTTTGTTATCAATTACACCATAAATTAAAATTAATGTTAATGTTACAAAGCAAATAAATAAAATTACATCAATGAAATTTGCATATGTTGAAGTTTTATTAATAGAAATAGCAATTACTGTGATAAATATAACTATTGCAGCAATTGTGCCAAAATCAGAAATGTATTTGATTACATCAGCATTATTTCTAAATGCATAAAAACCAACAAATAAACCAACGGCAATTAATGCTGAACAAATTGGGTTAAATGAATTAGCAATAGCACCAACATATCCATTTATACCAACACGATCATTTACTTCTTTCTTACCGATTAATCTAATTAATACTTCAAGTAATGATAATCCACCTGAGCCAAGTATAATATAAACATAAATATCAGATGGAAGATGCTTTGTTAAAAATAACAAACCATAGCTTAAACCAACACCTAATACATTTGACATTCTAAATGCATCAATTAAGCCTACCTTAGATGTCTTAAGGCCTACTAAACCAGCTAAAGCTAATGAAATAAAAGCTGCTAAGGCTAAGTTCTTGATTGCTACTCCAAATACACTATCTGAATCTTTAATATATTGGAAAATTGAGTCATTAAAACTTAAATAAGAAACAACTGCAAGAACGATTCCTAGTATTATAACAGGAAAAAAGCCTACTGATTTCTTAAAGGCTGAAAAGTAATTCTTTTTCATTATTATCCTCTCCTTTGCTGTATAAGCACATACTTTACTTCATTTTATTATTTTTTTCAATAAATTGCAATAATTCTTACAGGCTTTTTTTGTAAAAATATGCGTTTTTTTCGAAAAAAGTGGGGGTTAACCCACTATTTTTCTAGTTTTTCAAATTTTTCAATAATTTTACCAACTAATGGATGTCTTACAACATCATTTTTATCAAAAACAATTAACCCTACTTCATTTAAATCAGATAACAAGTTTGCAGAAACCTTTAAACCTGATTTTTTACTTGTAGGTAAATCAACCTGTGAAATATCACCTGTAACTACCATTTTAGAATTAAAGCCTAATCTTGTTAAAAACATTTTTAATTGATCAATTGTTGCGTTTTGGGCTTCATCTAAAATAATAAATGCTTTTTCTAAGGTTCTTCCTCTCATGTATGCTAAAGGTGCAATTTCAATAACCTGCTTTTCAATTAATGTTTGAGTTTGTTGAACACCTAGCATATCATATAAGGCATCATATAAAGGTCTTAAATATGGATCAACCTTTTCCTTTAAATCTCCTGGTAAAAAGCCAAGTGATTCTCCTGCTTCTACAGCAGGTCTTGTTAAAATAATTCTTTCAATATTTCCTTTTTTAAGTTCTGTTACAGCATAGCATACAGCTAAATAAGTTTTTCCTGTACCTGCTGAACCTATTGAAAATATTAAATCCTTTTTTTCTAATGTTTTTATATATTCGTTTTGCTTTAAAGTTTTAGCATAAATTGGCTTATTATTTATTGTATGACCAATTACTTTTCTTTTATTAATAAAATCTAAATATTCTTCTTTTAAATTAGATTCTACAACACTATTTACATAATATATATCTCTTAAGCCTAATGCTAAGCCCTTATTAGCCATTACATTTAATAAATTAAATACATCCTCTAATCTTTTAATTTTTTCTTCATCCTCTAAATTAGTTAGAATTGAATCACCATGAATATCAATAGAAGCTTCAAATATTTCTTCTAAAGCTTTTAGATTTTCACTTCCTGCTCCGGCTATTGCTTTACAAATTTTAGCATCATCAATAATTATATTTAGTTTCAAAAAAGCTACCTCCTAAATTCCATTATTTCATGACTTATTGGATGTGGGAATGATAAATAATATGCTTCTAATGAATAATCATTAAAATCACCTATTCCATTATATTTTTTATCACCATATAAAGGATGACCAATTGATGCCATTTGGCATCTTATTTGATGGAATCTTCCTGTTTTTAATTTTATTAATAAATCAGTTACAACTGTATTATTAATTGTTTTAATTTTATCTGTTTTATAGTATAAAATGGCTTCCTTACCATTTTTATCTATATATGATTTTAAAGCTTTTTCATCCTTTGTTAAATAAGATTTTAATTCTTTATAATCATCTTCTTTAACTTCACCTATAACTGTTGCCTTATAATATTTTTTGAATTCATGGTTTAAGATAGCTTTATTTAATCTTTCTGCAGCCTTACTAGTTCTTGCAAAAACCATTATTCCTTTAGTATTCATATCTAATCTATGAACCAAGCCTAAATAAACATTACCAGGCTTATTATATTTTTCTTTAATATAATCCTTTAATAAATTTAGCATATCAGGGTGATTAGATGAATCAGCTTGAGATAATATACCTCTTGGCTTATAACATACTATTATATGATTATCTTCATATAAAATATCTAGATTAATCATCAAGTGAGCTCCTTATGCTTTCAATTAATTCAACTGTTTCATTATTTAAAAATGAGGTTCTATTAAATATTAAATAAACATTTTGAGATGCTTCAAAATTAAATAAATTAACCTTTTTTAAAATTCCTGCTTCTAATTCCTTTTTAATTGATTCTTCATATACAAAACCTAAAGCATCATAATTTAAGATTTGATTTACTAATGTAGGAACACAATTACCATAAATAATGATATTATTTTTAAATCTTAAATTCTTATCTCTTAATGCTTCAGTTGTAGATCTATATAATCCTGAATCTTCACTACCAAAAACTATTGTTGCTTGATTAGCTAAATCTCTTGTAATTTTATCCATATCCTTATATTGACCATCAGCCTTACAAACAACGCATAAATTAGCTTTTGTTAGATAAAAAGAATCATAAATAGATGAATCAAAAGAATTATCAATTATCGCAAAATCAATTTGGCCTTCTCTTAGTTTATTCATAATTATTTCATAATTATATTCAAATTGATTTAATCTTACTTTAGTATTTTTAATATTTTCTTGAAAATGAGGTAATTCATTAACACAAAAAGCTGTCATAGGAGTCATTGCAAAATTTGCAATAATTCGATTACCTTGTTTAGATAATGCTGCCTCAAATTGATTAAAATGCTGAATTGCAATTTGAGCATATTCCTTAAGTAAAATACCAGCCTTTGTTAATTCAAAAGTCTTTGCATCCTTAAAAAGAGTAATATTGTTATCAGATTCTAAAGATTTGATATGATGAGTTACTGCTGGTTGGGTAATATAAAGTTTTTTAGCTGTGTTTGTATAACTTTTTTCTTCTAACAATGTTAAAAAAGTTTTTAATCTTGTATCAACCATATTTTTTCTCCCTCATTATAAATAAAATCTATCTATTTAATATATTATATAAATTAATTTTATAGTTGTCAATTGAAGAAAAAAAGAACACAGAAAAATCTGTGTTCTAATTATTGATTAGAAAAAATTGAATTTAAGATTTGAGAAATGTGATTTACAGGAACTATTTCTAATACATTTCTTACTTCTTCAGGGATATCTTCAATATCTCTTTCATTTTCTTCTGGAATAAATATCTTCTTTAATCCTGAACGAGATGCCGCAATTGATTTTTCTCTTAAACCACCAATAGGTAATACAGAACCTCTTAAAGTGATTTCTCCAGTCATACCAATATGACAATCAACTGGCTTGCCAGATAAAGCTGATACTAAAGCTGTTGTTAAAGTTACACCAGCTGAAGGACCATCCTTAGGTACAGCACCTTCTGGTACATGGATATGAACATCATTATTAGCTAATGTTTCTTTAGAAATACCATATTCTTCAGCATGAGATTTAACAAATGAGAAGGCAGCAGTTGCAGATTCTTTCATAACATCACCTAATTTACCAGTTAGGATTAAACCACCCTTTCCTGGATATGTTGTTACTTCGATATCTAATGTGTCGCCACCAAATGATGTATAAGCTAAGCCTGTTACAACACCAACTTGGTTCTTTTCTCTATTCTTATTATTTGTAAATCTAATTTTACCTAAGAAATCAGTGATATTCTTATCAGTTACTTCAACCTTCTTTTCATCATCGATTAAAATCTTAGTAACTGTCTTTCTACAAATAGTAGCTATCATACGATTTAATTCACGTACACCAGCTTCTCTTGTATAGCTTCTAATGATTTCATACATAGCATCATCAGAAATTGATAATTGTTCAGCCTTTAAACCATGTTCTTCTAGATTTCTTGGAAGTAAATGCTTAAAGCCAATATTGAACTTTTCAATTTCTGTATAGCTTGAAAGCTCAATGATTTCCATACGATCACGAAGTGGTCCTGGAATACCAGATAGATCATTAGCTGTTGTAATAAACATTACTTGGCTTAAATCATATGGTTCTTCTAAATAGTTATCTGAGAAGAACTTATTTTGTTCAGGGTCTAAAACCTCAAGCATAGCTGCTGCAGGATCTCCTCTATAATCAGCAGTCATCTTATCGATTTCATCAAGTAAGAATACTGGGTTAACAGTACCTGCATCCTTCATACCCTTTAAAATTCTTCCTGGTAAAGCGCCAATATATGTACGTCTATGACCTCTAATTTCAGATTCATCTCTAACACCACCTAGTGATTGCTTAACGAATTTTCTTCCTAAAGCTTCACTAATTGATCTTGCTAAAGATGTTTTACCTACTCCTGGAGGGCCTGCAAAGCAAATGATAGTTGATGGATTCTTGCCTGTCATCTTTTTAACTGCAAGATATTCAATGATTCTTTCCTTAACCTTTTCAAGTCCATAGTGGTTAGCATCTAATTTTGCTTTAACATCCTTTAGATCATTATTATCTTCACTTTGTTTATACCAAGGAAGATTAATAATCCAATCTAGGTATGTTCTAATTAAGTTAGATTCAGGTAATTGTGAAGAAGTTGATGCATATTTTTGAAGCTCATTTTGAGCTTTTTCATATACATTCTTTGGTAAATGAGCTTCTTCAATAGCTTTTCTAAGCTTTTCAACATCCTCTTCTGTTCTTGCCTTATCGCCAAGTTCGTTTTGGATTGCCTTCATCTTTTCTCTTAAATAATATTCTTTTTGAGAATCATCAATTGATTTTTTAACATCCTTGTTAATCTTGTTTTCAATTTCAACAATTTGTTTTTCTCTTTCGATATCCTCTAAAATCATTTCTAGACGATTTTTAACACTTAATTCAGCTAAATATCTATATTTAGATAAATTAGAGTTAGTCTTTAATTGGAAAGCAATAACATCTGATAAAACATCAGCGTTTGTTCCTGTTTGTAAAAGTTTAGATATTTGTTCTGTAGAGCCTAATAATGAAATTGCACCTCTAGAAATATTAGATGCAATATTCTTTAATAATGCAGCTTCTTCTTCATCTCCATTTAAGATAGAGAATAGCTTTTCATAATTAACTACAAAATAAGGATCAACAGATGTATATTCTAATATCTTTACACGATTTGTAATCTTAAATTTAACCTTATAATTATTATTAGGTAATTTAAGCTTTAAAGATATTTTAGCTAAAACTGCAATTTCTTCAATGTCATCTGGTGTTACATCATTAGCTGTAGCATCCTTTTGAATTAAAAGAATAACATTACCACCATACATCTTTTCAGCTGAATCAAGGGCAGAAACAGATGCTTGTCTACCAACTTCAATACGAAGCTCGTTATTAGGTAATGGTAATACTCCTCTTACTGCTATTGCAGGTAGAACTATTTTAGTATTTTCTTCCATAATAATCCTTCCTTTCTTACCGTAAATACTTCTCGGTGATTATATATTACAACATTTTTGGCACTTTTGCAAGTAGTTTGCCAAAATAATTGAAAAAGTGGCTTTTTATCACTTAAAAATAAAAACAAGAGGGGTGTTAAAAACCCCTCATTTATTTCAAATACAAAGCTTAGATTTCTTTAGCGTTATCTAAGATAAACTTCATAAAGTTATCATAAGTAATAGCATTTAATAATTGTTCTTTTTGCTTACCTAAGATAGCCTTAGCATCCTTGCCTTGAGCCTTAGCAATTTCTTCAGCCTTAGCATTTACTTGTTCTTCAGTTGCAACTAAGTTTTCTTTTTCAATGATTTCAGCAGCAACTAAATCAAATAATGCTTGACGAGTAGCTTGTTCATTAATTCTCTTTTCGAAATCTTCAGCAGTAATATTCATTAAGCTTAAATAAGTTTCAAATGGAATCTTATATTGCTTAGCTTGCATTTCGAATTGTGCCTTTAATTGACGAGCTCTTTGTTCAGGTAATGAAACTGGCATATCAACCTTTGTAGCATCTAAAATCTTATTAACGATTTCGTTTGTTTGTCTATCCTTTTCAGATACAGCCTTTGAATCTTCTAATTCTTTCTTCTTGAAAGCCTTTAATTCAGCTAATGTGTTAACGTCTTTAATATTTAAGCCCTTAACATATTCATCAGTGAATTCAGGTAACTTTTCAACCTTAACTTCATGTACAGTTACAGTGAATACTGCAGCCTTACCAGCTAAGTTCTTAGCACCATAATTTTCAGGGAATGTAACATTTACATCTTTAGTTTCTTCTGATTTCATACCGATCATTTGATCTTCGAAGCCAGGGATAAATTGGCCAGAACCAATTTGTAATTCATAATTTTCAGCCTTACCGCCATCGAATTCTTTTCCGTCAACCTTACCAACGAAATCGAATGTAGCATAATCACCCTTAGCGATTACTTGTTCAGCCTTTACTTCTTTAGTGATATCCTTTGCAGCAACAGCCTTAACAGCAGCTTCAACTTCTTCATCAGTTGCAGTTAAAACCTTCTTTGCAACTTCAATACCCTTATATTCAGGTAATGTAACTTCAGGTAAAACATCAAAAGAAATTGATACCTTGAAATCTTTACCTCTTTCTAACTTACCTTCGATATCAGGAATGAATTGACCACAAATTTCTTCAACTAATTTTTGATCAGCTAAAATTTCTTTTTCCTTTGCTTCTAAAATTTCATTTAAAGCTTCATTATATAAAGATTCAACACCATAATGCTTTTCATAAACTGATCTAGGTGCTTTACCTTTTCTAAATCCTTGAAGTGTAACTTTAGCGTTATTGATTTCAAAAGACTTATCTAATGCCTTTTCGAATTCATCAGCAGTAACATCAAAGATTGCTTTAACTCTACTATGTTCTAACTTTTCAGTAACCATTGTTTTAAATCGCAGATTAGAGATTTAATAAGGAATAATCTGCTCCTCCTACAAAAATAATATTATACATCTCTTGATTCCTTATTTTATTTTTAATAAAATGCCAAGAATTATTATACCATAAAGGGTAAAAAAGTAAAGAAAAATATGTTATTAGAAAAAGAATAGAGGGACTCGATTTCAAACTAAGTCCCATATATTATAGTTTTTATTTAATTTATATTAAAAGATAACTTCAATTAAGCCAATATAACCACTTGTACCAGTTAATGTTATTGTACCTGCTTGACTTATTGAATATGTAAATTTAGTAGCATCTGATGAATATGATTCAGAAGCTGTTGCTGTAAGGCTATTACCATCTAAAGAAACATTCATTGTATTATTGTTATATAAAACTAAATTTAATGTACATGCATCAGCTACATTAAAAGTGATTGTTCCATTATTATAATTTAACCAATTATTTTCACCATTTGAAGTGCATCCTTCTATAGTTAACCATAATAGTTTTGTTTGAGAAGTTGAACTTACAATATATGTTGATGATGAATTACAATTAATGTAATTTGTACCACCTGAATAATTTTTAAAATTAAATCCAACAGTTGATAAAATCACACTATAATCTATAACCTCTGGTGTTGTTGTACCATCCCAATTATCATTATAAGTTATTCCACCATTTTCTTTTCCAAATATAACACTAAATGTATTATAATTTGAAGCTAATGTTGAATCTGTTAAAACAGTACAGCCTGTAATAGTTGATGATATAGCACCTTCACCTGAATTATTATATTCATAGAATTTAGCATTTGATGCAAGAATATTATCATCCCAATTTGTATATCTTCCAGATGTTGCTGATTGAGTTGCTAAAGTTGAATATTTAGCTGAAATTGTTGAATTCATTATCATAACAGCTGAGCTTTCTGTCCATGGTCTACCTAATGAAATTGTACCATCAGTTACATTTGAATCTGCTTCAAATGTACAACCATCATAAATAACACCATATTTTACAGAATCTGTTGTGCTTGCATTTTGACCTTTAAATGCGTTAACCCATCCACCTTGATTTGTCTTACCATTATAAATTGTATGAATTGTAGAATTTTTAATATAAACTGTTGCGTTAGTTCCAAAGATATAATCTGTTGTACCAGTTATAAAGCAATTATTTAAATAGCTTCTTCCAGTCATAAATTCTACTGTATCTTGATATCCTAAAAGTGAACAGCTATCCATTATAAAGTGATCAGCTTGAACAAGTAAAGCTAAAGCTCTATGCTCTGCTTGTGATTTAACAACATTTTCAAAATATGAATAACAATTATTTGCATTAGAAATAGTTAAATTTTTAATTTCACAATATAACGCAGATTCTTTTACATATAATGTTTGAGTTGAATCAGTTACATTAGTAAAGCCTTGTTCTTCTACGTCAAATAAAGAATTCCATTCAATAATTGTAGCTGAATCAAATTCTGCTTTGTCGTAATTTTCATCGCTTGAATAAGTTGCCTTTGTAGTTCCTTCACCAGTAATTGTTAAATAAGGAATATCTATAACAACTTTTTCATTATAATAACCAGCCTTTATTAATAAATTAGCTCTTTCTTTTTCTTTTGGTGTAACAAAGCTTCTTAAATATTCTAATGCTTGTTCAATAGTATTAAAAGTTACATATGAAACACTATTTATTTCTTCAGTTCCACCTACAGTAAATGTTTTACCAACCGCAACATTTAAATTATTTAATGTTTGAGGTAATACATATATATCATAAGTTTCACTTAATCCACCATAAGATACAGTAATTGTATGCTTACCTGTTGTTGAAGAAAAACCAGTTATTTCTAGATTAGATGCTTCAATTAATGTATCATCAGCAGTTGCTGTTAAATTAGTTGAATCAAATGATTCTCCTTCTTTATAAATTGTTTTAACATATTTTGTAGTATATTGACCATTATTATAAGATGTATTTGTAGTATCTCTAGATAATGTATACATATTTAATGATAATTCATTAACTTCAGGAGTTGAAGGTGTTGAATACTCTTCAACTAATACATAATAAATTTTTATACCACTATTTGCAGAATATAAATAATAACTTCCAGCAGATACATTTTCAAATGTATGGCATGTCAAGCTACTATCAATTGTTCCTGTAGCAATAACATTAGTACCATCAGATAAATTTAATACTCTACCTGTTGTTGTTCCAAAATAAACTGTTATATTACTTTGATTTGATATTTCAAATTGTAAAGCTCTACTAGTTACAGAACCAGAACCACCTAAATCAAGATATTTAGTTGAATTAAATTCACCACATTTAGTTGTACCAGAAGCTATACTAATTCCCTTTGATCCTGTAATAATAGTTGCATTATCTATATCAAGATTTGTATTACTATATGAACCTGTTTCTAAATCATTAAATGAAATATCAAATGATGAAGAAACTACTTTTTCTTCAAATTTTGCATATATAGTAACATTATCTGTTAATGCAGAACCAAATTCATAATTTGTTGTATATGTTTTATCAGTATACCAGCCCTTAAATGCATAGCCTGTTAATGTAGGATCAGTTGGTGCAACTGTTAATACTTCTTCATCATAAGTTTCAGTATTAATTAAAACATCTTCTGCACCAATATTATATTTATAAGTTAATGTATAAGTTTCTACTTCATCAAATTTTGCATAAATTGAAGTATTAGATGTTATTGGATTTGAAAAATTAAATTCAGTAGTAAATGTATTATCAGTGTACCAACCAACAAATTTATATCCTGATAATTTAGGATTTGAAGGCTTAGTAGTTGTTGAGCCTTCTAAAACTAAAGACGTTGAAATAGTTGATTCAGTACCATCAATTATCTTCTTATAAGATACTTCATATTTAGTTCCAACAACGATACCTAATTCTAATGAATTATAATATGAAGCACCAGCTCCAGCATGTGCTAAAACAAATTCTTTTACTTCACTAGTTTCATTTAAAATATCAACATTTGATTTTTGATTTGTTGAATCATAATAGAAAATGCTTGAATCAGTATCAAATGATTGTCCATAAGAATTATAATTTGTAACTGTTGCAGTTCTTGATGTTACAACAGTAGCATTATTTTTTCCAGAACAGCCAGTTAATTCATTATTATAAGACTTTACAGCACCAGTATAATCCCCCATTCCTTTATCTGATTTTCCAACTGCACATTCAAATGGATTTTTACAATTTTCTAATACACAATTTTCAACGAAAGCATATCCTCTAGCTCTTATAGACATATTAGTTCCAGTTGAACCAAAATAATAGTTATTATACATATGCATATTAGCATTTCTACCTAAAGGCATACGGCTACTACATCTATCATAGAAATTGTGATGGAATGTAATATTTGCTTGATAAATATTGTCATCAGAGCCAACTAAACCAGTTTTATGGTTTTCAATATAATGGTTATATGCAACAGTTATATTACCTGTTCTCTTAAAGTCTGTTGCGCCATCACCTTCATGCTTATCTTGGTCGTCAGATACATCCCATCTATTTAAGCCTTGAGTAAATGTATTATTATGAATCCAAATTCTTCCAACATTAGCATAATCACTTAAAGTTGCTGAATCAGTTGAACCTTCAAACGAACATGCATCTTCTGTATATTTATCAAAAGTTAAATTTCTAACTTCAATAGATGAACAATTCTTCCAAGTTAAACCCCATTGATATAATCCAGCGTTCAAGCCAATACCTTCAACAGTAACATTTGAAGCATTAGATATATCACACATATTCCAATATGAATCTTTTGTTGTACCATAAGAGAATTTTTCAAGACCATTTAAAGTTGTAATTCCAGCATTTAAATCAGTATTAATTGTATTAGCACCTGCTGCAAGCAATGCATCAATGTAATATTTACCACTCTTATTGGTAGCATTTTTATAATCAGCTAAAATTTGGCTTGAAGAATATGAACTATATGTCTTAGAATCCCATTGAGTTGTTTTAACCATATCTAAGAATCTAATTACAACAGGTTTATTAATTTTATTTAGGTTTGATAAAATATCAACGATTCCTACATATGAACCATAAGTAACAGTATTTTTAGTTGCATCAGATACATATATAATTACTGCACCTGTTTTTAAAGTACCATCATTGTTATATGCACCAATACCTTCATTATAACCAAAATGAGCATAACCTGATCTATCTTGCTCAGATACTTGAATTGCAGGTGAAATTACATTATCTGCTTTTCCATCAACCTTTACCTTAACAAAATAATTA
>JAFXUP010000015.1 GCA_017524905.1 Acholeplasmatales bacterium
CTCAAAAGAAGGCATAATAAAAGAATTTGAAAAAAATATCCAAAAATTAAGTGACGAATCAATCTTATTAAAATGTCGTGGTAATTTCCGAGCCGCGAAAGAAAAGGCCTTAACCGCAACAAAAAAGATGACAGATTTCAAATCAACAAATCCCGATTATTTCAATGCTGAAATGGAATTCGGTCTCCATTTAAATTTAGCCCTTATTTATGAAGGACTTAAAATGTACGAAGATGCTTTACAAATTTATTTAGACATCGTTCAAAGAGAAAATTATTATAGTCCTGGTATAATGAAAGATAAAATAAGAATAAATATAGGGAATTTATATTACCGTCAAGGTGACTACCCAAAAGCTATTATAGAATGGAAAAAAGCTGTTGATAAAATCTCTAAAGAAAATAAGGAATTACGAGGATTAGTTTTAAGAAACATCGCTAATGCGCATATTAAATTACAATCATATGACGATGCTATTGATAATTATACCGAAAGTGTCAAACATAAAGAAGACATGAAAACTTGTAAAAATCTTCTTTTATCAAATTTAGCCATGAATAAAATGAAAGAAACTAAATTAGCCTTTAATTTAATGATAGACACGGCTAAAAACCAAGAAAAAGAAATCGATCCTAATTCGGAAAACGAAGAAGAAAAAACAACAATGGACCCTTTAAAAGAATATTTAATTATACGAAAAAAAGAATCCTCGAGTATTATAGTAAACACGGCTTTAGTAATGACACATTTTCTCGAAAAGGATCCTTTAGATGCTTTCGCTTTTATAATTGATTCATTAAAAAGAAATAATATGGTCGATATGCAAAATGAAGTTGAAATGGCGAAAGCAATGTACTTTTTAAAAAAGAGAGATATCGCTAAGACTATAGATATAATGAAGAATTTTGAAAATAAAAATAAAAATTTGATATCAAGAGTTGCTAATAATATATCCTTTTTATATTTCGTAGAAGGAGATTATGCCAAAGCTGAATTATATGCAAATACCGCTATAGAAAATGAAAGATACAATCACAAAGCCTTAGTTAATAAAGGAAATATTCATTATATAAAAGAAGATTATAATAAAGCAAAAGAATATTATTTAGAAGCAATAGGAGTTCAAAGTGATTGTATCGAAGCTATATATAATTTAGGAATGGTTAATATAAGAATGGAACAAATATATGAAGCAATTCAGGCCTTCGAAAAATTACATTCGGTTTGCCCTAATATACCCGAAGTATTATATAAGATAGCAAAATTATATGAATACATGAAACAATATGATGATGCTATTAAATACTATAGTTTATTATTATTACAATTACCTAATGATCCTATTTTATTATCCTCATTAGGTTCTTTATATTATCAAATAAATCCTAAAGACGAAAATAATTATATGCACTATTTCGAAGATAGTTACAGATATTTCCCGTCTAATTTCGATAATTTAACCGTTTTAGGCTTTTTATACTTCAAAGAAGAAAATTATGAAAAAGCTTTACAATTTTTCAAATTGGCTTCGAAAGTAAATCCTAATGCATATACTGCTGAAATTCATTATGCTAAATGTCATTTTAAATTAGGACGTTTCCGTGAATCATTCAAAGTATTTAAAAGAATTCATAATAAATACCCTGATAATAAAGAAGCTTTGATGTATTTGATTGCTAATGCTAAACAGTTGAATTTACCTTTTGAAGAATATGCAAAAGAAATGAGTAGATTAGATCAAGAACAAGTTGATTTAGATTACCAACAAGGTTATGGCCATTCTGCTGGAGCTGGTTATGGCGCAAGTGATAATTATTATGAAGGAAGTGGCCCACAACAGGCTTCACCGAATTATCAAGGAG
>JAFXUP010000124.1 GCA_017524905.1 Acholeplasmatales bacterium
AGTAATATTTAATGGAATCTGTAATGCTAATAAGATGATAAATAAGATCCTCCGCAAAATTAAACCTACTAACGTAACTTTTATTATAAAAATCATCATACGTTAAATCATCAAAATCTATACAATATTCATCATATGCCTTAACAAACATTTCTTTTGAAATGTCATTTTTGGCCTTTGAATCATTATATACATTTTTATTAGAATTGCAGCTAGTTAAAAGCATTAAAAAAATAATAACTAAAAAACCTAATTTCTTTTTCATAATATATATCCCCTATAATAGTAAACACTGATTATAGTATAGAATATAATAATAAAAAACACAATAGTTTTGACTAATGTGTTTTTTTCATATTATTTTATATCATGAAATTTAAGTGAAATATCTAAAGCCTTTACTGAATGAGTTATAGCACCAACAGATATGAAATCAACACCTGTTTCTGATACTTCTTTTATTCTTGATACTGTCATATTGCCTGATGCTTCAAGCTTTTTCTTACCATTATTTAAAATAACGCATTTTTTCATTAATTCAGTTGTCATATTATCAAGCATAATAATATCACATTCTGTATTTAATGCTTCCATAAATTGATCTAATGTTTCAACTTCAACTTCTATTTTTACATTAACCTTTGGTTTAATTATTTCAACGGCTTTTGTAATTGAACCTGCAGCATCAATATGATTATCCTTAATCATTACCATATCAGATAGTGAGAATCTGTGGTTAGTACCTCCACCATGTGTTACAGCAAGCTTTTCTAAATAACGAAGGTTTGGAGTAGTTTTTCTAGTATCTAAAATCTTAGTATTTCCAACAACTTCCTTTACATATTTATTAGTTTCAGTTGCGATACCAGACATTCTTTGCATTAAATTTAAAGAAACTCTTTCGCCTTTTAGAATAGTTCTTGTATCACCTTTAATTGTTGCGATTATATCTTTTGGCTTAACATGATCACCATCTTTAACCTTAAATTCAATTTCAAATTTACCACCGATAATTTCAAATACTCTTTTTACAACCTCAGTACCTGAAATGATACCTTCTTCTTTTGCAATAAATTTAGCAGTTGATTGATGATTTAAAGGAATTAAATTATCTGTTGTAATATCACCTGCTGGCATATCTTCTTTAATGGCATTTTTAATGATTGTATCAACAACATTTAAATCCATATTATAATTGATTCTAAAATGAGAACCAACTGATTCAGTTCTAGCTAAGGCTGCATCTACAATTAATTTTGCACATGTAGCCATATTTAATGTTTCATAATAATATCTAGATAATACATGAATCTTCTTTAGGTTATTATAATGTGTATCAATTCTTTCCTTAGCAATTTCTAATCCTCTTGTTGTTCTTACAATTGAAACATATTTATCCATTATTTCTCTAATTTCAACTCTTATTGATTTGAAATTAAATTGACGAGCTTTAGCATCTGATTCTTTTACATCGAAATTAATATCTTTCTTATTATCCTTATCGTTATTAATTTCATTTGCTACTCTTCCACCAAATACGATACATTCTAAAAGTGAATTTGATGCAAGTCTATTCGCACCATGTACACCAGTGTTAGCACATTCACCTACAGCATAAACATGTTCTTTATTAGTTCTTCCAAAAATATCTGTTTGAATACCACCACATAAGAAATGCTCAATAGGGGCAACTGGAATTAAATCCTTGCTCATATCAATACCAATTGACATACATTTAGCAAAAATTGATGGGAATCTCTTTTCTAAGAATTCTCTTGGTTTAGATGTAATATCTAAGTATACATGGTCACTCCATGTATCAAACATTTCTCTATAAATGCTTTGAGATACAACATCTCTTGGTGCAAGCTCCATTCTTTCCTTATCATATTTAGCCATAAAGCGTTCGCCTTCAATATTTTTTAATATTGCGCCTTCGCCTCTTACAGCTTCACTAATTAAGAATCTTTGACCTTGCTTATCCTCTTCATATAAGCCTGTTGGATGGAATTGAACAAATTCCATATTTTTAATTTCAATTCCAGCTCTATATGCTAGGGCAATACCATCACCACAAGCAAATTTTTCATTAGTTGTATTTTTATAAATACCACCTAATCCACCTGTTGCAATAACAACATTATTTGCTAAAAAGGCAGTAACCTCATTCTTTTGATTAATTGCCGCAACACCAACAACCTTATCGTTATCTTCAATTAATCTATAAGCCATTTCATCTTCAAAGGCATCAACATTTTTTTGTTTATATAATGTTTCTCTTAAATCTGCCATAACTGATGCACCTGTTGCATCACCATGAGCATGTAAAATTCTTCTTGAACGATGTCCACCTTCTAGTGTTTTAACTAAATTACCATCTTTATCTCTATCAAAATTAACACCTAATTCAATTAAACGATTAATCGCAGCACCTGCTTCTTCAACTAAAACTCTAGTTGCCTTAGGATCATTTAAATAAGAACCAGCACGTAATGTATCATTATAGTGCTCTTCAATTTTATCTGGATCAAATTCAACTTCAGCAGCGATACCACCTTGAGCTAAATTTGATGAGCCTCTATCAATTAAATCCTTAATTAATATTGCAATTTTTAAATCTTTATTTAGGTTTAAAGCTGTATAAATACCAGCTAATCCTCCACCTAATATTACTACATCATATTTTTTTACATTCATAGTTAAACCTCTTAGCTTAATTCAAGCATTTTATCTAAGCAATTCTTTGCTTTAATTCTAATATTTTCTTCTACAAATATTTCATTTGTTTCATTCTTTAAGCATTCATATAAATGCTTTAAAGTAGTCATTTTCATTTGACCACATAATAATGTTTTAGATAAAGGAATAAATGTTTTATCTGGATTTCTCTTTTTCATTTCATATAAAACACCTTGTTCTGTACCAACAATAAATTCTTTTTTATCGCTTGCTGTTACATATTCAATTAATTGCTTAGTTGAACCAACATAATCAGCCATTTCTAAAACTTCTAATTGACATTCAGGGTGAGCAACGAAGGAAGCATTAGGATATTTTTCCTTCATCCTTTCTACCATACCACAATCTAGATTATGGTGAATTCTACAGAATCCTGGCCAAACATCAAATTTATAGCCTTTAAGCTTCATTGCGTATTTACCTAAATTTTGATCAGGACAATATAAGATTTTCTTTCCTTCCTTTTGGTAATGGTCAATTATCTTTAAAGCATTAGATGATGTTACACAAACATCTGATAATGCTTTAACTTCTGCAGTTGAATTAACATATACCATTATTGTTGTATCAGGATTCTTTTCCTTATATGCTTTTAATCTTTCTGCAGTAATCATATCAGCCATTACACAACCAGCATTGATATTTGGTAATAAAACCTTTTTATCTGGTGATAAAATCTTTGCTGTTTCTGCCATAAAATGAACACCGCAAAAAACAATAATTTTAGCATCAGTTTTAGCTGCCTTTTGAGCTAAAGCTAAGCTATCACCAACATAATCTGCAATTTCTTGAATATCATCATTTTGATAATAATGAGCTAAAATAATTGCGTTTTTCTCTTCTTTCCACTTTCTAATGTCAGCATACATTTCTTCTTTTGTCATGCTTCTTCACCTCTATATCTAAATAATTGGGCAGGTCTATGACCTCCATCAACCCTGTAATTATCTGTTTTTATAACCTTATCCTTTATTGTTCTTCTAAAGGCAGGATCTAATAGCTTCTTATCTAAAATAGCTTCATATACAAGCTGTAATTCCTTTAAGCTGAATTCAGAAGGCATCATATGGAATACAATATCTGTATAATTTATTTTATTTTGTAATCTTTTAATTGATCTTACAATTACTAATAAATTATCAAAAGCTAAATAATTATTATCAATAGCCTTATAGCTATAAATACCATATTGATTTTTAATTTTTTGAACCTTTGATTTAAATGTTTCATCCTCAGATTCAAATGTAACAGTTATAATATCATTTTCTTCTTCCATTTTAATATTAAAGAATTTAGCATTATCTCTTAGCTTATCTAAAACCTTAGCCTTATCAACTAAGCCTAAATAGCTACAAGATAATACTCTTCCTCTAATATCTCTATCTATTTCAGAAAATGTATATAGCTGTTCTAGATAAATATCATCTAGGTTTGTTTCAGTAAATAAAACTCTTTTTGCACAATCCATTAATGTTTCATCTAATGATAAAAAACCACCAGGTAAGCACCATTTACCCATAAATGGTGGAGTAGTTCTTTTAACCAATAAAACACTAAATGCTTTTTTATTAATGCTTCTATAATTATTTTTAGATATATCTGATACAGAAAATAAAGTAATATCAGTTGTTATACTCATCTTTTCATACATATCAGAATTATATTCCTTTAAGAATTCCTCATCAGTCATTGGCTTTAGGATTTCCTTAGGCTTATAATCCTTATGATAAAAGCCATTTTTAATTATATAATCATAAACATTTTTATCTAAATATTTTAAAGCCTCTTCATCCTTATTTTCTAAAAATAATTCTCTTATTACACTTGATGACGTACCATCTAAATTTAGATTAACACATAATAGATTTCCTTTATATTTAGAATATTTTAAAACCTCTTCATCAATATTTAAGCCTACTCTATTAATAACTAATAAATTATAATTATCTAAAATATATTCATATCTTTTCCAGGTGTGAAATTGTTTTAAATTATCTCCACCTAAAATAAAATATAATTCATCACCCTTATATAGGTTTTGTAAATAATCTAAGCTTCTATATGTACAGATTAAATTATTTTTAAATTCATAATCAGAAATAATTACTCTAGGATTATCTTTAAACATTATTTCAAGCATTTTTATACGCTCTTCACCCTTAAGTAAATTACTCTTTTTATAAAAATTACCAGTTGGAATAATAACTATTCTATCAAAATAATTTTTTTCTAATAATTCTAAAACTAATTTTTTATGCATTAAGTGACATGGATTAAAAGAGCCTCCATAAACACCTATTTTCATAAATTTTCAAGCTCCTTTAAATACATACTAAAATAAGTATCACTACTCATTCTTAAATCACCTCTTGGTGATAAAGCAACAGAACCAACCTTAATACCATCAGGTAAGCAATTTCTCTTAAATTGCTGAGTAAAGAATCTTCTAATAAACAATTTTAAGCATGCCTTAATTTCATCTTCACTATAATCATCTTTAAATACTGTTTTAGCTAAGAAATATATTTTTTTAACACTAGCACCATATCTTAAGAAATGATATAAGAAAAAGTCATGTAATATATAAGGTCCAATAGCTTTTTCTGTATTTTGCTTGATTTCACCTTTTTCATCTAAAGGTAATAATTCTGGAGATATTGGTGTATTTAATATATCAGTTAATGTTTCTTTAATTAAACCTTCTTCTTTATCTCTAATATGAGCAATTAAAGTTGTAACTAATGTTTTAGGAATAGATGCGTTAACACCATAATTAGACATATGATCTCCATTATATGTTGCCCATCCTAAAGCAAGCTCACTCATATCACCTGTACCAACAACAATACCATTTTCTTTATTTGCTACATCAAATAAAATTTGAGTACGTTCTCTTGCTTGAGAATTTTCATATGTAATATCATATTTATCGGAAGGATGATCTATATCCTTATAATGCTGCATGACGGCATCCTTAATTGAAATTTCTTTAAAAGTCGCACCAGATTCAATAATTAAATTTTTAGAATTATTATATGTTCTTCCTGATGTACCAAAGCCAGGCATAGTAATGGCAATAACATTAGATGGATCCATTTTTAATACCTTACAAACATTTAAGGCAACTAAAAATGCTAATGTAGAATCAGAACCACCTGATATACCAATGACCATTTTAGATTTACCTAAATGTAAAACTCTTTTAGCTAATGCCATTGTTTGAATTCTAAAGATTTCATCTAAGCCTTCTTCTGTATGTGCTAAGAATGGCTTTTTCTCATATTTTTTTAATAATGTATTATTCTTTTTAGATAAGCTAAATGATGTTGTATAAAATTCTCTATTAATTTTAATTTGTTCATAGCTTCTTTCTTTAATTCTATCATTATTAATTCTAAAGTTATCAACATCTTGAATAATCATATTAGATTCCATACTAAATCTATCAGATTCAACTATATCACCAGATGGTTCAGCAATAATTGAATGGCCTGAAAAAATAATATCTGATGTTGATTCACTAAAGCCTGATGATGCATAAACATAAGCTGAAATAGTTTTTCCTGCTTGGACCTTAACTAAATCTCTTCTATAATTTGCCTTACCTACTGTTTCGTTAGATGCAGATAAATTAAAAATTAAATTAGCACCATTAATAGTTGTGAAATTAGATGGGCTTAAGCTCATCCATAAATCCTCACAAATATCAATTGCGTATGTTAAATCAAAATTATCACATTTATAGCATAGCATATTAGATATAATAACATCTTCACCTAATATTTTAATATTATTCTTTCTTAAAAGTGAGGCTGAATTAAAATATCTAGCTTCATAAAATTCATTATAATTTGGAATAAATGATTTAGGTGTTATACCAATAATATGGCCATTCGTAATACTAATAGCACAATTATATAAAGCATTATCAACCTTAATAGGTGAACCTACTATAAAAACAATATCTTTATTTTTACTATATTCCTTTAAAATAGCTAAGCCCTTTATACAATTATTATATAAATCATCATTTAAAAATAAATCCTGACATGTATATCCACATAAAGAAAGCTCAGGGAAACAAGCAATTTCAACGCCTTTTTCTATTGCTTCATCTAACAATCTTTTTGTTTCTTCTACGTTATAAAAAACATCAGCAAGATGAATTTGATTAACGATTGCAGCAACTCTAAGATAGCCATATTCTTTTAGCATAGTTAAATACCTCATTTCTTAGGTATATTTTATACCAATTAATTCATTAAGTCTATTGTTTTTATCATTTTGTTAATAACAAATTGTTAAAAACGTTTTATTTGTTAATAAAAAAATAGAGATTTTAATAAAAAAATATCATTTTCATTTAAGAAATGAAAGTTTTTTTAAATATGCTATAATTTAATAAGAATAGGAGAGTGAAATTGATGAAAAAACTTTTTAAATTTATAATTGGTATAGTTTGTTTTGTAATTGCTGTAGCAATTATTCTATTAATTATTGTTGGTGTACTATTATTTGATAATAAGAATAATGGTGAAAAGATTAACGCAACAACCGAAGATGTTGTATCAAGTCTAAATTATAATGCTTTAGATAGTACTAAAGAAAATGATGAATTATCTTATACATTTGATGTATTAACATTAAATTCATTATTAGGTACTATTTCTAGTAATATAAAGCTAGATCCAGTCCAAATTACTAATATGTATACTACATTTAATAATTTAGAAGACGATGATGAAGAAAATGATACAATTACTTTATATATTCCTTTAAAATTATTCTTTTATGAAACATGTCTTATTTCAACAATGAATATAGTTGAAAATGAGGACACATTCACTTTAGTTATTTCACAAGCTAAGGTTGGTAGAGTTGATTCTAATTTCTTCTTAATTAAAGAAACATTAGATAAAGCATTTAAGCCTTCTTTAGTTGAAGATCAATTAAAAAAGGTTGGTTTTAATACTGAATGTGAATATAAGGATGGTAATTTCTCAATCGAAGTTAAATCATCTGAAATATTTGATTTCTTATTAAAAAATATAAAGGATAATGCTTTATATAGTACTGTAATTGATGTTATTAAAGAAAATCCTGATTTATATGATGTTGAATTCAAGGGTAAAGAAAAAGGATTTATTATTAATTTAGAACCATTATCTTCTACTATTTTAGATTCTAAATCATTTGAAGCTAATTCAAATCCAAATGATGCAGCAATTAAAAAGGCTGAAAAGCTTTTAGAAGAAGAAATTATTGAATCTAATCAGGTTTCTTATGTTGTTGATTATTTAGTTAGAGGTTATAGTAAGCTTGATGCTGATACTAAAAAATTAATCAAAAAAATCAATATGACAACAATTGGTATTACAAATGTTGAAGCATATGAAGGAATAGTTAAAAGAAATGATGTTAATTTAGTTAGTGTTATCGCAACATCACTTATAGGCTTTAATCCAGTAACACCTGGAACTGTTAATGTTGATTTAAGTGATTATAATATTAATGCTATAATTGATGATTTAGATATAATTGGAAAAACATTTAGCTTTAAAAAGGATAATTCAATTAATTATATAACTATTGGAAATATTTATATTACTTCTTCTAACCATGAATTATTATTATCTTTAATATTAGATTTAAATGGAAAAGAAATTAAAATGGATATTACACTTGATGCATCTAACATTGGTACAGGTTATGTAATTAACACTACATTAACTAATGTTGAGATTGGTTCTATAAGCTTAAATGAAAAAGAACAAAAATCATTATTAGAATATTTAGAAAAAAATGTTCAATCTGATTTATTAAAAATTAAAGCTGATACAAAAGCTGTTGTTTTAGATTTTGATTCTTATTTCAATGATTCATCATTAGTTGTATTATCACTTGCAAAAGATCATTTAACTAAACAAATTGAAGTCTTAGATGGAAAAATTCAAGTAAGATTAACTGTTTCATTATAAAACAAAAAGAGCGATTCAATCGCTCTTTTATTTTGTCTTAACTGATTTTAAAATATAATATCCTTTATCCTTAGAAACAATCTCACAATTGCCAAAAAGGGCCTCTAAATGATCTTTAGATGAAGGCGCTCCTTGCTTTTTTTGAATTACAACCCATAATTCACCATTTAAGGCAAGATGAGTATAAGCACCATCATAAATATCAAAAACAACCTTCTTACCAGCTCTAATTGGTGGATTAGTTATAATTGATGAAAAAGTTAAATCATTAACCTTTTCATATAAATCAGAATTAAATGCACAACAATCGGCATTATTATTTTTAATATTTTCTAAAGATAAATTATATGCTCTTTCATTTATTTCGCACATGTATACCTTTTTATTATAAAGTCTAGATACAGTAACACCTATAGGTCCATAACCAGAACCCATATCTAAAATAGGTAAATCAATATCATTTGGAACAAATGTTTTAAGCATAACAAATGAACCATAATCTATATAATTTTTAGAAAAAACTCCATTATCTGTTTTAAATTTTAATTCTAAACCTTTAAAATTAAAATTATATGTTGATGGATTTGATTCTACATCAATTTGTTCTTTTGAATAATAATGAGACATATTTTATCACCAATTGATAGTATAACATAAATGTTATATTTTGACAAAAAATAAAAGCTGCAAAATAAATTGCAGCTTTCAATTAAACCATTAATTAAATTACTTTAATTCAACAGTTGCGCCAGCAGCTTCTAACTTAGCCTTTAATTCTTCAGCTTCAGCCTTAGAAACCTTTTCCTTAACTGGCTTTGGAGCACCGTCAACTAAGTCCTTAGCTTCCTTTAAGCCTAAACCAGTTACTTCTTTAACAACTTTGATTACACCTAACTTAGCTGCACCAGCGCTAGCTAAGATTACATCAAATTCAGTTTGTTCAGCAGCACCAGCACCAGCAGCAGCACCTGCAGCAGGAGCAGCAGCAACAGCAGTTGGATCGATACCGAATTCTTCCTTCATTGCGTCTACTAATTCCTTGATTTCAAGGATTGTCATTTCTTTTAATGATTCAATAAATACTTCTTTAGTTAATTTAGCCATTTTAATTTTCCTCCGTTATTTTTATATCTTTAAATTTATTAAGCTTCTTGACCTTTTTCAACTAACATATTTAAACCAATTGATAATTGACTTAATGTGCCGATCATACCAGCAGCTAGTTGAGTTAATAATGTTTCGTATGATGGTAATGTTGATAATGCTTTTAACTTAGCAAAATCATAGATGTCGCCATCAACAACACCTTTTACAACTTCAACTTTTGAATTTTCTTCGCCTGCAGCCTTGAATAAAACCTTTGCAGGTGCAACTACATCATTATTAGAAATAGCTACAGCTACTGGTCCTACAAATGCATCAGCTAAGCCTTCAAAACCAGCTTCCTTAGAAGCACGTGAAGAAATGTTGTTCTTAATTACGCTAACTTCGCATCCATTAGCACGCATTTCTTTTCTTAATTCTTGGAACTTTAAAACTGATAAACCTTGATATTTGAAGGCGATAACAGCTTTAGCAGCCTTGAACTTTTCAGTCACTTGTGCAACTTCTTGCTTTTTAGCTTCAATGCTTTGACTCATTTTTATTCCTCCTATTATTAATTAAAAAATCTTCTTCTACCGGAGTAAAAGAAGATTTTAGAAATCTCATTTTCCTCGGTAGAAATTAAGGGTATATTACCCACCTACTGTCTTCGGTAAATAATATATTAAATTACTTAGCGATAGAATCAGAGTCTACCTTAACGCCAGGACCCATAGTTGATGCTACAGAAACATTCTTAACATATGTACCCTTAATTGTTGAAGGACGAGCCTTTAACAATGCGTCATAAACTGTCTTTAGGTTTTGAGCTAACTTCTCAGCACCAAATGAAACCTTACCGATAGTCATTTGAATATTACCAACCTTATCAGGTCTGTATTCAACTTTACCAGCTTTGATTTCTTTAACAGCCTTTGCTACATCCATAGTAACAGTACCAGTCTTAGGGTTTGGCATTAAGCCTTTAGGACCTAATACACGTCCTAATTTACCTAATTGACCCATCATATCAGGTGTAGCTACGATTACATCGAAATCGAACCAGCCACCAGAAATCTTTTGGATTAAATCTGCTTCTCCAACGAAATCTGCACCTGCTTCAGTAGCTTCGTTTTGCTTAGCGCCACGACATAAAACAACAACCTTACGTGATTTACCAGTACCATTAGGTAATACGATAGCACCACGAATGTTTTGTTCTGCCTTACGTGGGTCGATGTTTAATCTGAATGAAACATCAACTGATGCATCAAACTTAGAAGTTGATGTCTTGCAAGCAAGGTCTAATGCTTCTAAAGCTGTGTAAGCTTTTGACTTGTCAACAAGCTTAGCTGCTTCTACGTATTTCTTTCCTCTCTTCATTATATTTTCCTCCTAAAATGTGGTTATAGCGGGAATTCCTCCCACAAGTTTAGGTCGTTATTAACAACCTTAAATAGAATTAATCTTCGACAACGATACCCATATTCTTGGCAGTACCGCAGATGATGTTTGTTGCTGCTTCAATGTCATTAGCATTTAAGTCAGGCATCTTCATCTCAGCAATCTCTCTTGCCTTTTGTCTAGAAATCTTAGCAACAGTATGCTTCTTAGAATTTTCAGATCCTTTTTGGATTCCTGCAGCCTTTAATAATAAATCAGAAGCTGGTGGAGTCTTTACAACAAATGTAAATGAACGATCTTCATAAACTGAGATTACTACTGGTAAGATATATCCCATCTTATCCTTTGTTTGGTCATTGAATTGAGAACAAAAGCCTGGAATATTTACACCTGCTTGTCCTAAAGCTGGACCTACTGGTGGAGCTGGATTAGCTTTGCCGGCTGCAATTTGTAATTTAACAACCTTAACAACTTTCTTAGCCATTATTTGTTTCCTCCTTCTTTTCAATGATGTGGTCAATCAGACTTACTTATATCTATATAAGTCCTCCCACTCAAAGCGTGTAAACATACACGTGCTTATACATTTTATCAAATATAATTACCATAGTCAAGAAAAAAATTGTAATAAATTGAACTAATTTTTACATTTTTTCATTTATTAAAAAGATGCAGGCTTTAAAACCCACATCTTAATTCATTTTTATATAAAATATAATTCTTCTATTAGCTTCAATAATTCTTTTTCTTTTTTTCTAAGCTTTTTAAAATTAGCTTTAACAAGATTTATCGCATCATTAAATTTATAAACTTCTAATTTATTGGCTTTTATTTTATTTAATAGGCTTTCAACAAAAAAATAGATTATATTTCCTTTTTCTTTCCTATTTTTTAAATATAGAGAAAATAGTCTTGGTCTTTTAATTATTCTTTTAACCAATTCATTTTCTTTTTCTATTATATTATTCTCTTTAATAAAATAATATTTTTTACCAACATATTTACCAAAGCATTTTAAGGCATCTAAATAGCCTTGCTTCATATTTTTTTCTAATGTTTCTTTTTCAAAATCCATTATTGATTTAAATGTTGATTTATTTTGGATTCTTTTAACATTAGGTAATGAACATAATCTTTCTTCATATCTAGGTACATTAGGCATTCCCATATCTATTAAAATAATTTCATCAGCACCTAATTCAAAACAAAATTCAACAGGCATATTATCCTTATATCCACCATCTACATAGTGCTTATCCTTAATTTTTTCAACAGGAAAAATTGGAAAACAAGCAGATGATGCATGTAAATATTGTAATCTTAATTCAGCAGGTATTTCATTTAAAACTATTTTTCTTTTTTTAAAGGAAGGAAATTCTGTAGTCACTATTCCTATTTTTATTGTATCATCCTTTATTAAATTAGGATCAATATTTCTTTTACACAAGTCTTTAAAAGGAGTAATGTTAGCTCTTTTGATTCTTCCAAATGCTCTTAATGCTTTAAAAGCTTTTTTAAAAGAAAATTTTGTAATTAGCTTAGCATTAATATTAACAGAATTTTTAACAACTTGCTCAACTGTAATATTTTCCCATAGCTCAATCAATTTATCAATTTGGTTAGTCGCAACAAAAAAAGCATTTATAGCACCAATGCTTGTTCCTGTAACAATATCAAATTTAAGGCCTAATTCATTTAAAGCTTTTAAAGCACCAACCTCATAAGCTCCTAAAGAACCGCCTCCTCCTAAAACTAAACCAAGCTTTTTTTTCATTATTAACCTCTTAAATAAGTATTAAATCACTTTATTATATCATAGGATTATTTTGTTTAAAATATAGCAAAAAAAGAAGTTTCAAAATTATATTTTAAATCTTGAAACTTCTTTTATTATTTTTTTATTCTTTTATCAAGCTCAAAGCCTTGAAGCATTATAATTCTTTTGTTTCAAACACGTTACAAACATCTTTAAAAATTATCTAATTTGAACCTTTTATTAAATTTATGATATTAAAGTTAAACTCTTTTTTTAATTGTAATGACATCAGTAAAAAAGATATAAGCATAAAAGAAACAAAAACTAAAGGATATACACCCCATATTAATGAAACAACACTTAAAGTTCTAACAAAATTAATCTCAAATGTTTTATTAATTAATACATTAAAAAGGGGTATAAATGCAAAAGATAAGCAAATTCCTATCAAGGAACTTATCAAGGATAAATCAAAATTGTTACCATGATAACATAATTTAATACTTTTCTTATCATAACCTAAAAAATATAAAACAGATATACTTCTTTTATTCAAAGCAATATAGTATCTATTCGTTAGCATTAAAGATAAAATTAAAGAAAATGAAAATATTCCTACTAGCACATATGAAAGCATCTTAAACAATCCAATATTAATTGAAATATTAGATTCTATTTCTGTTTTATAAGGTGTATTCAAAACATAATAAATTGTATCATAAACCTTAACATCACCATTAACAGAATGTACTATATTATATTTTTTATTAAAATTATTATTCATAAAATCAAGAATTCTTGTGTACTGACTATAATTTATAATTTTAGTCCAATAGAAATGATCAAAATCATTTAAATCAATCAAACTTGAATCAAACAAATCATCATAACACTCTTTTGATAAGATAATAGCATAAGGCTCATAAACTACATCTTTTATTGTATAAGTTCTAGTTATGCCGTTTATTTCTAAATCAACTTGATTATTAATATATTCATTATAATCTTCAGAATTAAATATTTTTTCAATAATGAAATTTGACAAATATACTTCGTTGTTTTTTAACATCATATTTTCACTTAAAAGACTAGATTCTCTATAAAAATTATAATCTTCTTTAGATACTACACCTTCTTTATATAATGAGATTATTTTTTTTACAGTATAAGAATTCATAGTTGTAATATCGCAAGAAGAAGCAAAAAAATCATCAATTAAGCAGTCATTGCCATATATCTTAACATCTTTAATAATAAAATTATCATTATCCGAAAAGCTTATTTTTTGGTTTATCAAACTATCATAATCAGAAAAATCAAATGAATATTTATTGTTTAATCTATTCAAAACATAATCAGTAAAAACAATTTCATAATCATTAAGATTATCATCAATGACAATTGTACCCAAATATTTAGCATTTACTTTTTTACCATTAATAACACAATCTGAGATTAAATCTTTAAAAGCATAAGACAAATTAAAATCATTGATCACTTCTTTTGAAAATAAATTATACTCATCATTACTTTTGAAATTCTCAAGCTTATTAAATTCTGATATATATACTCTAGAATCTGACCTAACTATAGAATCATAAGCATATCTTGTCGGATCAAAAAAGGAAAAATTTAACAAAAATGTAATTATTGCAATAAAAATGGAACTTAGAATGATTGGTAAAAAATGTTTGTTTTTATTTTTCTTTAGTATAATTTTACCAACCTGCTTAATTTTTTTTAGTGGTAATTTATTAGATGTATCAAGATTTTCATAATAATCATCAGTAGATGGAATACTTAGACTTGATATTTCGCCATAATCAAGATTAATAATTCCATCTGCAAATTTGTTAGCAAATTCTATATCATGGGTTACTACAATAACGAGTTTATTTTTTCCAATAGCTTTTAATGTTTCAAATACAACAATAGAATTATCTTTATCCAATGCACCTGTTGGCTCATCAGCCAAAACTATTTTCGACTTAGTTACAACACTCCTTACGATCGCCGCTCTTTGAGCTTCACCACCAGATAGTTCATATACTGGTTTATTTTTCAATTCATAAATATCATATTTTTTTAAAATATTATCAAGTTCTTCATCAGTAATATTAAGTTCATTTTTAACTATAGCAAGCTTGATATTTTCGAGCAATGACACATTTTCTAATAAATTATAATCTTGAAAAACATAACTAAAATATTTACTTCTAATTCCGCACCAATCTTTTTCAGAAAATTCTTTAGTGTCGTTTCCAAACAATAAATATTCTCCTTTATCGGGCTTTATCAGTCCTGAAAGAATATTTAATAATGTCGTTTTCCCTGAGCCAGATTTACCGACAATACAAAAAAAACCTGTTTTAGGAAATTTAATGCTAATATTTTTCAAAACATTAACATCTCTATTATGACTATCTTTAAATGTCTTATTAATGTTTTTCAAATTAATCATAGTCATCCTCCTACTTCTTCTTAATTATTAAAAATAATTAGTATATATTACATTTGGAGTTGAATACAATTCATAATTTAAAATATATCCGACTCCAGATACTTTTTTATATTCATAAAACATTTCTGAATAAGTAGCCTCTTTCTCTTTGAAATATACATTTTGTTCTTCTAATGTATAATCACCTGTTGGAGTATATGTATAAACCCAATCACCGCATCCCCATCCGCTATATGTATTCTTTTCTGAACTAGTATAATTCACTTTAAAAACTAGAATAATATATACTTCAAATTCGCATCTACCTTCATAGCGGTAAAATTTAGGTTGAGGGGAATTGCCTGTTTTCGAATGAGTATTACCATATTTCTCAACTCTTGAATATGTTTGTGATTTAGTAATTGATAAACTCACAGCATTAGAAACCGTTTCAGTAATGGAAAACTCTACCCCTAAAGTAAAAATGTCAAGAATCACCCCAAGAGAATTATTTACCTTATTCTCTCTAGAATAAGAATAAGATTTTTCAGCTGATTCAGAATAAGTAAATGAATAATTTTCTTCATTATCAATTGTTATCGTCTTGGTTTCATTTTCGGTTAAACCAAACGTTTCAGAAAAAGATTTTACTGGGGCATTCAAATACTTTTCTGCTTTATAAATAACTGCTATATGCCCAGTTTTATCCTCATAATCATAATGTACTTGATTAAACCACAAATAATGTCTTCCAACTTCGAATTTATCACTTACATCAACTTTAGCTACATAATTTACGTCTCCAAAATAATTAGTTGTAGGTACAACTTCTAAGCAATCAAAATAATTATTTCCAATAACTGGCTGATAATTAGACTGATAAGCTTTATTCATACCTTTTGTTAAAATACTATCCCCTCTTACTTGTGTATAGTTTGAAAAAACAAACAATATACAAACAAAATAAAAAATAATTGAAATTTTAATATAATACTTTTTCATTTTTCACTCACACTTCATCAATTTTTGCAATAAATTGGCCAAAATACGCAGGATAAATTATATATATATAAATATTAATTGTCAATCGACCTTAAACAAAAATTTTATTATTTTTAAAACAATTCCAAAAAATAAAATCCATTCGGCTTATTGATATGACAAAACACAAATGGATTTTAATTATTTTTTTATTCTTTTATCTAATTCAAAGCCCTGAAGCATTATTATTCTTCCACAGCCTTGACATTCAAGTTTAACATCAGCACCAGTTCTTACGACCTTCCATTCATTAGAACCACATACATGAGGCTTTTTAGTAATAACAATTTGATTTAATTCATATTTCATAGAGGCTTCTCCTTAATTTTAGCAAAAGCTCTTGGATATTTTAAAGGTGTAGGCTTTACCTTTTTTATTATAATAATAGCACGTGTGCCTATATCATTTGGAAGTCTTAACTCTAAAACATTTAAAACCTTACCACCTAATAATTCTATTGCCTTTTTAGATTCTTCTAATTCTAATTTAGCTGATTGAGCCTTCATGGCAATAAAATAACCACCAACCTTAGTTAAAGGTAAGCATAATTCTAATAGCATAGGAAGTCTTGCCACAGCACGAGCTGTAGTAATATCATAAAATTCCCTTTTTTCTTTTGCATATTCTTCAGCTCTTTTATGTAAAGCTTTAACATTAGATAATTCTAATTTTTTAATTAATTCATTTAAAAATTTAATTCTTTTTCCTAAGGCATCAATAATAGTTATATCTAAATTATTAGTTGTAATAGCTAAAGGTATTGCAGGAAATCCTGCACCTGAACCAACATCTAATAATGATAATTTATCATTTGAATTGATAGCCTTTAAAATTGTTAATGAATCTAAGAAGTGCTTTGTATAAACCTCATCACGTTCAGTAATTGCAGTTAAATTCATATATTCATTAACTCTAATTAATTCTTCATAAAAAATATTAAATTTTTCATCCATTACTGAATCATAATTGATTCCAAGCTTTAAAGCTTCTTCTTTAAAATCCATTAATTGCTCCTTAATAATTTTTCAACATAGATAACAAGAACTGAAATATCAGCTGGATTTACACCAGATATTCTCATTGCTTGTCCAATTGTTTTTGGATTTACCTTTTTAAATTTTTCTCTTGCTTCTAAAGCAATATTATCAACTAAATCATAATTAATATTATCTGGAATAATCTTATCCTCAAATGAACGCATTCTTAATGCTTGTTCCTTTGATTTTTTAATATATCCATCATACTTAAAATGAATTTCAACTGCTTCTAAAATATCATCTGGATCATCATAATCAATATTTAATGTTTCATTAGATGCATTTAATAATTCTTTTATTACATTATAATTGATTTCTGGTCTTTTAATCAATTGCTCAATTGATTGACCTTCTGTTAATTTAGATGAATTATATTTTTCTAAAATATTATTAACTTCATCAGTTAAATGAATTTTAATATTTTTAAATTGTTCTGTAACACTATCAATAGCCATTATTTTCTTATTTAATCTTTGATAACGTTTTTCATCAATTAAACCAACCTGATATCCTTTTTCTCTTAATCTTAAATCAGCATTATCGTGTCTTAATAATAATCTATATTCAGATCTTGATGTTAATAATCTATATGGTTCTTCTGTACCCTTAGTTACTAAATCATCAATCATAACACCAATATAAGCTTCATCACGCTTTAAAATTAAAGGCTCTTTACCTTGTACCTTTAATGCGGCATTTATACCAGCAATTAATCCTTGGCCTGCAGCTTCTTCATAACCAGATGTACCATTAATTTGACCTGCTGTAAATAAATTCTTTACAAGCTTTGTCTCTAAGCTTGGCCATAATTCTAATGGGTCTATCGCATCATATTCAATAGCGTATGAATATCTTACAACCTCACAGTTTTCTAAGCCTGGTAATAATCTTAAAATCTTATCTTGAATATCATCAGGAAGTGAATTTGAAAAGCCTTGAATATATTCTTGGTCTAATTCTAATGATTCAGGCTCATAAAAAATTTGATGACGCTCTTTATCCTTAAATCTTACAAGCTTTGTTTCAATTGAAGGACAATATCTAGGACCAATTCCTTCAATTAGACCCGAATACATACTTGATTTATCTAAATTAGCTAAAATAATATCATGTATTTCTTTATTAGTATATGTTAAATAACAAGGCTTTCTAACATTTAATATTGAATCATAGCCCTTATCAAAGCTATAATGTAGAACTTCTTCTGAGCCCCATTCAATTTCAGCCTTAGAAAAATCTATTGTAGATGCCTTAATTCTTGCTGGAGTACCAGTTTTTAATCTTTGAATTGTAAATCCAGCATTTCTTAATGCTTTAGAAACACCCTTTTGAGTCTTTTGTCCATCTGGACCTTCCTCACTTGTATAGCTTCCCCTTAAAATTCTAGATGAAAGATATGTACCTGTTGTTAAAACAACAGTTTTACCTAAAACTAAGCTACCATCATCTAAATAAACACCTTTTATAGTTTTATCCTCTATTTTTAAATCTTCAACGATTGCCTCTTTTAATGTTAAATTCTTAGTAGCCATTAAATGCTTCTTCATTTCTTTTACATATAAAAGCTTATCCTCTTGGAATCTTAATGCCCATACGGCAGGTCCCTTAGATTGATTAAGCATTTTAGTTTGGATTTGACATAAATCAGCATTCTTACCCATATATCCGCCTAAAGCATCGATTTCTCTTACAACAACACCCTTTGCTGGACCTCCAATACTTGGATTACAAGGCATAGAACCAACCATATTTAAATTTCCAGTAATTAAAATTGTATTAAGACCAATATTAGCAGAAGCTAAGGCAGCTTCACAGCCTGCATGGCCTCCACCAACAACGATTACATCAAACATAAAATAATCCCTCTATTTCGTATTAAAAAATACGATAAATAATATAACATTTTTTTAATAAATATACAATAAAATTATTTTATCATAATTCTCAATTAATTGACACAAAACTAATTTTAGTTTATACTAAAGGTTAGAAAGAAACTTTGAAAAACTAAACATTTTTGCAAGAGGGTGAGCTTGTGGATGAAAAAATAATTAATGATTTCATCTCTATTAAAGAAAGCTTTACAGCCATTATTAACCTTAAAGAAAAGCAGGTTGATGAATTATATTTTGATAATAAATTAGATTCAAGTAATTTAAGCTATCAAGAATATGCTGATGCTGTATGTAATAGAATGGAATTCACAGAACAAACAGGTGGAAAGCTTTTTAGATTTTTAACCAATTTTAATACTGACGAAGAAGTCTTTTCAATTCAAATGACATGTCAGTATAAAAGCATGGTTAATGCTGTTTTTATTGTTATAGGTAATTTACTAGAAGATGGTAGATATCTATTATCAATTAGAAAAAACAAAAGAAATATAAATAAAAAATATGATAATTTAACTAAATTATTCACATTTGATCATTTTAAAAAGCATTTACAAAGGGATATTGAACAAAATAAAAAAATGCTTGTTATGCTTATTAATATTGATGAATTCAAAAAAATTAATGACTTATACGGTTTTATGTTTGGAGATATTGTCTTAATTGAATCAGGTTCTTCTATCAAAAGTGTAATTGGTACAAATGGATATGTTGGTAGAATATCAGCAGATGAATTCATAGTTTATAAATATTTAGATAAAACAGATGAAGAAACACTTTTAAAAGAATGTGCAACAGTTAGAAATAGTATAACTAAAACTTCTAAAGGAAATTCAAAGCAAGCCAAAATTACTGGTACAATGGGTGCAGTAGTTTTCCCAGATCAAGCTAAGACATTAGATGAAATATTAACAAAAGCAAATAAAGCCTTAACAAGAGGAAAAGCTAAAGGAAGAAATTGCTTTGTTATATATTCACAAATATGCGAGAATAAAATATATGATAAAAAAATAATTCCAAGTGAAACAATAATGGCATCTTCTGCAACTAATGAAGGAACTATTGTTACTGGCGTTTTTGAAATGCTAAATCATGGCGGAGATATAAAAAGAAATTTATATGAATGTTTTAAATTAATTGGTACCTTCTTCCGATTAGATAGAATAAGCTTATTTTATGATACAGAAAATTATACTACATTATCAACACCAACCTATATAGAATGGATTAATCCATATAGACCAGAGCTAGAGGGTTTAGTTGGAAAATCAATGCAAAAATCAAACTATCAGATGATTAGAAAAGAATTTAAAAATGTTATCACCTTAGGTACATTAAAAATAAGTCAAATAGAATCTAATAAAAATCTAGGACCTGTTTATGAAAGCCTTAAGGAAACTAAAACATCTGCCATTTTCTTAAATGAATTAGGATATATGGGTGAAACATTTGGCGTTATTAGATATGAAAATACCGAAAAGAATCGTTTTTGGAATTTAAATGATACTTCTACTTTACTTATTATTTCTAAAATAATTTCAATGTCAATTTATAAAGAAGCTGAAAAGAAAATATTAGAAAATTTAGTAAAATATGATAAATTGACAGGATTATTTAATTATTCAACCTGGAGAGATTCAGTTGAGGATTTCATAGCCACAACTGAAAATTATCCAAATTATTCAATCGTTACAATGAATATATTAGCCTATAACTCTATTGTAAATAGATATGGTGCTAATTTAGGAGATAGCGTATTAACATCAATTGCCCTAGCTTTAAATAAAGAAGCTTTTGAAGGAAATATCTATTGTCGTATTAGTGATGATAATTTCTTATTATTTATCGCTAATAAGAGTAATGATGAAATTGTTACTATTATTAAAAATATCCAAAGCTTTATTGATAATAAATATAAAAAGATTTCAATTAGATTATTAGCAGGTATTTATATTCATAATGGTATTGAATCTGTTAATACTTGCCTTGATTATTCAAATATCGCATTAAAAAATGCTAACGCAAATAATCAAATTGTCTTCTTCTCTGATGAAATCAGTACAAAAGAAAAGCATAAGGCTGAAATTGAGCTTCATATGAAGGATGCCTTAGACAAAAATGAATTCTTATTATATTTACAACCAAAGGTAAATACTATAACAGGAGATATAGTTGGTGCTGAAGCCTTAACAAGATGGAATTATAATTTCCAAAAAATATTATATCCTAATGATTTTATTCCTATTTTTGAAGAAACAGGATTTATTACAGAATTAGATTATAAGGTTTTTGAAAATGTTTGTATGTTCCAAAGAAAATGTATTGATGAAGGATATAAGCCAATTAAAATTTCAGTAAATGTATCAAGATATCAAAAGGATTTTAGCTCTTATTTAGAAAATCTTAATAAAATTAGAGCTAAATATAATATTGATGCAAAATATTTAGAATTAGAAATAACTGAATCAATGTATAATGAAAATGTTGAATCTATAATAGAATTCATTGATGCATTACATAAGGATGGATATTATGTATCTATGGATGATTTCGGTTCAGGATATTCTAATTTAGCATCATTAGCTAAATTAGATTTTGATATTATTAAATTAGATAAAACCTTCTGTTCAAATATTAATAATTCTAAAGAACAAACAATTCTTTCATTTGTCATGAAACTTGTTAAGGATTTAGACATTGATGTATTATGTGAAGGTGTTGAAACTAAAGAATTCATTGATAATCTAAAACAGCTAGGCTGTTTCATAGTTCAAGGCTATTATTATTCAAAGCCAATTCTACATGAAGAATTTTTAACAAAATATATTGCTAAAACAAGAACAAAAAAAGCTAGAATCGATTGATTGATTCTAGCTTTATTTCTTTTAGATTTCTTTATATTTATTATAAATATTTTCAACTGTAAATCCATAAGTTTCATGGATATACTTTAATGGCATTGAAGCACCATATTCATCAATACCTAATACATTAGATGCATATTTATACCAAGGCATTGAAGCACCCATTTCTACAGCTAAACGCTTAGTAATGTTAGAAGGTAAAATCTTTTCTTTATAAGATGCATCTTGCTTATCAAATAAGAATTGGCTAATCATAGATACAACTCTTACACCAACACCTTCAGAATCAAGCTTCTTAGCAGCTTCAATACATAATTGAAGTTCACTACCACAAGTTACATAAATACCTTCAAGCTTATTTTTTGGCTCATATGCAACATATGCACCATATGAAACCTTATCAGGATTTGTTTCAGCTAATGTAGTTACATTTTGTCTTGTAGAAACAATAACTGTTGGGTTTTCATTTTGCTTAAATGAATAAACCATTGCTGCTTCCATTTCTTTAGCATCAGCAGGTCTGAATAAGTTAACGTTAGGCATACATCTAAACATTGCTAATTGCTCAACAGGTTGATGAGTAGGACCATCTTCTCCTACGCATACTGTATCATGTGAGAAAAAGAATAATGTAGGAAGCTTCATAATAGCAGCTACTCTTACAGCTGGCTTTAAGTAATCAGAGAATACAAAGAATCCAGCACAGAATCCTCTTAAACCACCATGTAATGTAATACCATTAGTGATTGCTGCCATAGCATGCTCACGAACACCAAACTTTATATTTCTTCCAAGTGGATTTGCTTCACCATAAATACCATCAGCGCCCTTAACCATTGTAGATGCAGTTAAATCTGCTGAACCACCCATAATATTTGGCATCTTTGATGATAAGAAATCAACAACCTTACCCATTACCTTACGAGTTGATTCTGATGAACCAACCTCATATTGAGGTAATTCGTTATATGCAGGTACATTGATATCATTATACATAATATCTGAGAATAATTTGAAATCATCCTCATACTTTTTAGAATAATCATTTAACATCTTATTCCATAAAGTACAATTTGTATTACCTCTATCAATTACATTCTTCTTATAGAAAGCATATACTTCATCATCAATTTGGAAAGGTGCAATAGTATAATTTAAATTTTTTCTTAATTCAGCGATACCTTCAGCATTCATTGGCTTACCATGAATTGAAGATTCACCACTATTTGGAGCACCATATCCAATAATAGTTTTAATTTCAATAATTGTTGGCTTTGTTGTGCTTTCCTTAGCTAAATTAATAGCTCTATCAATTTCATCACAATCATTACCATCAGTAACCTTAATATAATTCCAGTTCATAGCCTTGAACTTAGCTTCAACAGATTCTGTATTAGCTAATTCAACATTACCATCTAATTGAACATCATTTGAATCATATAAAACAATTAATTTATTAAGACCAAGGTGACCAGCTAAGCTTGCAGCTTCTTGGCAAACACCTTCTTGTAAATCACCATCACCACATAATACATATGTGTTATGATCTAAAATATTATTATCATATTTATTAAATTTAGCATCAAGGAAGCTTTCAGCAATTGCTAAACCAACTGCAGTAGCAAAGCCTTGTCCTAAAGGTCCAGTAGATAATTCAACACCTGGAGTATGGTGCCATTCAGGATGTCCTGGAGTTAAAGAACCCTTTTGACGGAAATGCTTTAAATCATCCATAGAAATCTTATATCCACTTAAATGTAATAGCATATAAAGTAGAATTGAACCATGTCCTGCAGATAAAATGAATCTATCTCTATTAAACCATTCATGATCTGTTGGTGTTATATTTAAATGTCTTGTAAATAATGTATGTAAAATAGGAGCGGCACCTAAAACAATACCAGGATGTCCACTATTTACACTACTTATAATCTCCGCACCTAAAACTCTCAAAGTGTTTACGCACTTCTTATCAATTGAACTCATTTGCTTATCCTCTTAAATACTTAAAGCTTATTTTGCTTCGTTTGTTTCTTTATTTTCGTCATCTAAAACTTCAGTTTCTCCCTTAGAAGCTTCATCGTCTAAAGTCTTTTCTTCAACTACAACATCTTCTGTTTTTTCTAAAGCCTTAGCCTCTTCTTGTGGCTCATCAGCTTCTAATGCTTCATCGTCTTCCTCAACATTATCATTTTGATATAGCTTATCATAATATTCATCGATGTATTCTTTTTGCTTTTTTAAGATATCATCAAATTGATTTTGACCAAGGAAATCAGAAATTTCATTTCTAGATTTAATATTTGCTTCCATAACTTTCTTTCTTGTAAATGAATTTACAACAATCATACAAATGAAAGCTAAAATTAATACACCAATAATGGCATATGAAGCCCAGTCTTGCTTAACAAAGAAAGAACCAATACATAATCCGCAGCATACAACCATCATAGGGATTAAAATTCTTCTGCTAGTTTTCTTTGTGATGTTTTCTGTTGTATCCCAGAAATCAACCCAAATTTTATTAATAGGTTGTTGATATAATGCTTTAACTGCATTATAGTAACCACTTTCTATATATACTCTATAATTTACTCCATCAATTGATGACCATACAGCAAATTGTGATTTTGCAATAAATTCATTTTTTGCTTCTTCATAATCATCTAAATAAAATAATTCAACTTTTCTTCCATCAAATTCTTGTACTTCAATTGGAGTTGCTCCATCAGCTAATGTGAAGATTTTTGGATTAATTCTCAATTTAATCACCTTCTACTTACATAAGTAAGTATCCTTTCTAAAAAATAACTAAAAATATTATAACATAACGATTTTAAAAAGAAAAGAAAAACACAATAAATGACAAATACAAAAAGAAAAGAGCAATTTTTTTAAATTGCTCTTAGAAATTAAGTTATAAATATTATCCACCAAAGATTAATGTAAAAATCTTCTTTAAAAGATTATTTTCCATAAACCATTTTGATAATCTAAATTTATCTGTTTCCATTTGGAAATCAACATTAATAAAATCATTTAATTGGGTAATATTTGCTTTAGTATATAAATAATATAAACCAATGAATAATAATGAAAGTATAATAACATAAATAACTTCATATAATAATATACCAAAGATACCATCAACAAATTTGAATACCTTATTTTCTCTCATTATTGCTGCAATTAATTTAGCAATACAAATTACTAAAATTACACCAATAACTATAATGAAAAATGAAATAACATTACAAATCCATCTTGTTACTGTTTCAGCACATACACTAATTAATTCATTAGCTTCTTCAGGCACATTACTTCCCATCATTCTAACAATCATACCTGCAAAGAATTCATTAGTACCTAAAATATTAGCTACTAAAGCAGTTGTAGTTGTACCTTCAGGTTGCTTACCACCTAAATTATTATTAATATTATTAGTTATTGCTTTTAAAATATCAGGATAGATTATTCCCCATTCCTTCAAATAACCAGTTAAAGTTGTTGCAAATAAGAATGAGAAAACAATAATTAATAAAATACTTGCTATAGATAAAATCTTTGTTATAAAGCCTTTTTTATAACCAACAATTAACATTATTATTGCCCCTAAAACAATAACAATATCAACAATACCACAAAACATTAAATCCATATCTTTTCCTCCCTTCACACTTTTATTGAAAACTTACGAATAAATTATATAATTTATAAGTTTATTTTTCAATAAAATTATTCACTTTAAATTCTAAAAAGTGTAGAATAAAAATGGTGATGATTTATGATAAGTTTAGAAAATTTACAAAAACAATTAATTGCATCAAACTATGATGCATTCATTATTCCTACATCTGATTTCCATGGTTCAGAATATATATCAGATTATTTTAAAGCAAGAAAATATTTTTCTGGCTTTACAGGATCTGCAGGTACTTTATTAGTTTTACAATCAAGTGCGTTCTTATGGACAGATGGTAGATATTTTATTCAAGCAGCATTAGAGCTTGAAAACACAGGAATTGAGCTTATGAAAATGGGCGAACCAAATGTTCCAACTATAACTGAGTTTTTAAATTCTAATACAAGTAGCATAAGAAATATTGTATTTGATGGTAGATTATTAAGTACAAATGAGGTTTTAAAATATCAAAAAGAATTAAAGCCTACAATTAAAATTGAAATAGATAATAATTTAATAGATAAAACTTGGGCTTTAAGACCAAGATTACCATATTCTAATCTTTATATTTTATCTAACTTCTTTGCAGGAAGAAGCTATGAAGAAAAAATACAAGCAATTAGAAATATAATGAAGGATAAAAACGTTAATGGCTTTTTATTAACCTCATTAGAAGATCAAGCATGGTTATATAATTTAAGAGGTAATGATGTTCCTCATACACCAGTATTCTTAAGCTATACATATATTACAAATGAAAATGTAACATTATTTATAGATCAAAATAAAATTGATTTAGAGGTAAATAAATATTTAGATAGAGAATCAATTACTGTTAAGCCTTATTTTGAAATATATGAATATGTTAAAACAATTAAGGGTAAGAATATTTTAATTGATCCAAATAAAGTTAATTATTCATTATATAATTCATTATTTGAACAAAATAATATAACATTTGATACAAACCCAACACTTCTTCTTAAAGCAATTAAAAATGAAACAGAAATCGAAAACATAAAAATGGCTCATATAAAGGATGGTTTATGTGTAACTAGATTTATGAAATATCTAAAAGAAAAATTCATCGAAGGTGATAAGCTTACTGAAATTAGCTTATCAGATTATATTGCTAATTTAAGAAAAGAAACAAAAGGATATGTCGATTTATCATTCAATACTATTTGTGCATTTAATGAGCATGGAGCAATGATGCACTATTCTGCAACAGAAGAATCTAATTACGATGTAGATAAGCCAGGCTTTTTATTAATAGATTCAGGTGGACATTACCTAGAAGGTACAACTGATATAACAAGAACATATGCTTTAGGAAGCATTTCAAAGGAAATGAAAAAGCATTATACTTTAGTTTTAAAAGCTGTAATAGGTTTAGCTTCTGCAGTATTTATGAAAGGCTGTAGAGGAATTAATCTAGATATTTTAGCAAGAGGACCTATTTGGAAGGAATTACTTGATTATAAATGCGGAACAGGCCATGGAGTAGGATATCTTCTTTCAGTTCATGAAGCACCTAATGGCTTTAGATGGAAAATTGTTCCAGAAAGAAATGATTCAGCTATTTTAGAACCAGGCATGGTTACAACAGATGAACCAGGAATCTATTTAGAGAATAAATATGGTATTAGAATTGAAAATGAATTATTATGTGTTAATGCTGGTACATCTCCATTTGGAGAATTCTTAAAATTCGAAACAATCACTTATGCTCCTATTGATTTAGATGCAGTTGATGTATCATTATTAAATGATGAAGAAAAGAAATGGTTAAATGATTATCATAAAATGGTATATGAAAAGTTAGCTTCAGAGCTTAATGATGAAGAAAAGGAATTCTTAAAACAATATACAAGAGAAATATAAAAAA
>JAFXUP010000125.1 GCA_017524905.1 Acholeplasmatales bacterium
TATTAAATAATAATTATAAATGAATAAAAATTTTCAAATTTATAATATAATATAGATACTAATATAAATATTATAATTTTTCTTATTTAATTGTAAAATTTAAAAATAAAATTGAAAGCAAAAAATAAAATAATTAACTACCTTAAAATTTTCTTTTTATTAAGCTTTATAAAATATCTAAATAATAATGATTATATATTAAATATGAAGAATTTTAGTAAGCTTTTTGAATTCCAGAGAAATATGTGGCTGATGAGCTTAAAGTGAAATCAGTTTGAATTTGTCCTGAAGAAGAGCTGGATGAACTTGAGCTTCCTGGACCCCAACCACCTGGTCCATGTCCTCCTTGTCCCCCAGGACCATGTCCTCCTTCATTTCCTGTGAAGCCTAATTGAGTTCCATCCATATAAACATGGTAAACACCATTTGCCTTGAAACTTGGATGGGAAACAACAGCAGCTAAATAAGTTCTTCTATCAGTTCCACTAATAAAATCAGCTGTATTGGCACAAAACCTAATAATTTCATTTCCATCACTATCTTCAATGGAAACAGTGCTTGAGGCAGCAACATTTGAATTAAATATTAAATTCATAGTTGGTTGTCCACTTGAGGTAGATGCCATATCCATTGATGATCCTACAGAAAATACACTTCCCCCATTAATAATTACACCTTGGTCAGCATCTAATCCTGAATCAGCTCCAGGCCTAGCAGCACTAATGACTTCTCCACCATCAACTAAAATATATCCATTAGAATCAACTCCATCTCCTTCTCTTCCTAAACCAGAATTAATTAGAAGCTTTCCTCCTCTAATAATAACTATGCAGGCTTGGTCCTCCTTTGCATTTATAGCATCATCTTGGGCTGCAATTTTAAGAATTCCTCCGTTCAAAAAGAAATGTTTATCTGTCTCAATACCTTCACTTGAACCAATTACATTTAAAACACCATCCCCTTTAGTTTCTCCAGTAATTAATATAGAGACATCACTATGAATTGCTCCATCTTTTCCTGATTGACTAGCTGCATCAACTGTATTTTCACTTCCATCTGCAATAATAATTTGAGCTCCTGCTTTGGTGATATCTAAAGATTTAGCAGTATTATAATTGAAGGTTGAACTGTCAAGTTCATATGCTTTGGTAAAAAGTATACCATTTGAAGCAGAGTTTTTAATTGTAACCCCATTTAATACTAAAGCAACTGTACCAGTAGTACTGACTTTAACTTGACCATTTAAAGTCCCTGATAGAATATAGGTTCCTTCTTGAGTTATTTTTACTACTCCATCAACATAGGTAACACCACTTACTTCAGTTGAACTAAGTGTAATTCCATCTAGAGTACTTTGGGCATCATTTAAAACTAATTTAAATCCACTGGTAGCCTCAAGAGCATTTATTGAGACCAATAAAAATAAGAAAATATATTTCAATACTTTCATTTTTATTTGTTTTATTAATTTATTCAAATTATTTATATTGCTTTAATTAAAAATTAATTTTTAATCAAAATCATTAGAATATATTAGTATTTTAATTTTTTATTTAATAAATTAAAATTAAATTTTAATATTTTTAAAAGAATTTTATTTATTAAATTATTAAAATTAACTTTTCAATGGGGATTGGGGATTGGGGATTGGGGA
>JAFXUP010000126.1 GCA_017524905.1 Acholeplasmatales bacterium
AACGCAATAAAAATGTGTATTCTTTTTTCCATATAAATCCCCTAATCGTATAATAATGTTACCTTTCTGTTATATATAGTTAAAATATTATCTTCCTTTAAATATTTTAATTCTCTAAACATAGCACTTCTATTAACTGATAAATAATCAGCTAAATTCTTTAAAGGCATGCTTAAATAAAAGATTTTTGAATGTCTCTTTTCATATTCAATATTAAAATATTCTAAGATTCTATCTCTTATACTTTTTTTAGTTAGTATTCTTAATCTATGATTTAAATCATTTGATCTTTCAATCATTATTTTAAATAAATTTTTAATAAAAATATTATAAAATTCCTTTTGAATTAAAGAATCAGCTATTAAGGTATTATAATCAATTATTACAACCTTAGTTTGTTCTAAAGCATACATTTTAGTATCAACATTATTAATATCAGATATATTAGTACCAAATATAGAATCCTTTTTATATTCTTCTATTAATATTTCTTCTCCTGTATAGCTATTTAAAATTAATTTAGCAGATCCTTCTAGGACTATACCAATCATATTTTTAGTATTAATTAATGTAATAAGTTCTTCTCCCTTATTAAAGCTATAAATATGACCATTTAAATTATCTATTAATTTTTCTTTTTCACTTTCTTTTAAACCATCGAATGGAGACATATTTTCAACCCCTTTAAAATATTTTAACAATAAATCTAAAAAGTTGCAAGTGCAACTTTATTATATTATTTTTTTATTGTATAATCTTTATGTATTTTATATCAGGTGAGGGGGAATTGGATATGAAAATTGTAAAGAGAGATGGGCACATTGTCGATTATGATAAATCAAAAATCGAAATAGCCATAGAAAAAGCTAATAATGAAGTCAATGATGATGAAAAAATATCTAAAGAACAAATCACTCAAATCATTAAATATATTGAGGGATTAAAGAAAAAAAGAATTCTAGTTGAAGATATCCAAGATATCATTGAACAAAAGCTAATGGAATATGATAAATATGCTTTAGCTAAAATCTATATTACTTATAGATATACACGTGAATTAGTAAGAAAAGCTAATACAACAGACCAAACAATTAAAGAATTAATTGAAGGTGAAAATGAATATTGGAATAATGAAAATTCTAATAAAAACGCTGAGTTAGTAACTACTCAAAGAGATTATTTAGCAGGTATTACATCAACAGATATTACAAGAAGATTTTTACTTCCTGAAGATATCGTTAAAGCACATGATGAAGGTATAATTCATTTCCATGATGCTGATTATTTTGCACAAAATGCTTTACATAACTGTGAATTAATTAACCTAGAGGATATGTTACAAAATGGTACAGTTATCAATAATGTAAAAATTGATAAGCCACATAGATTTATTACAGCTGCAACAATCGCAACACAAATTATTTTAGCTGTAACATCTTCTTCTTATGGTGGAGCAACTATATCATTATCTCATTTAGCTCCATTTGTAAGAGCAAGCTATGAAAAATATTATAACAAATATATTCAAAGAGGTTTCTCTGTAGAGGATGCAAATAAGTTTGCAACTGAAGATACAGATAAAGAAATCGAAGATGGTGTTCAAACATTTAATTATCAAGTTAATTCAATGACTAACACTAATGGACAAGCTCCATTCTTAAGTGTAAATATGTATTTAGGTGAAACTGATGAATATAAAGAGGAATTAGCTAAGATTATTGAAGAATTCTTAAAACAAAGAATTCAAGGCTTTAAAAATGAAAAGGGTGTATATGTTACACCAGCATTCCCTAAGCTTTTATATGTATTAGAAGAAGATAATATTCATAAGGATTCTAAATATTATTATTTAACAGAGCTTGCTGCTAAATGTACAGCAAAAAGAATGGTACCTGATTATATTTCTGAAAAGAAAATGCTTGAATATAAGATTGATAAAAACGGTAATGGAAACTGCTACCCATGTATGGGATGTCGTTCATTCTTAACTCCTTATGTTGATCCTAAAACTAACAAGCCTAAATACTATGGTAGATTCAACCAAGGTGTTGTAACAATCAATCTACCTGATGTAGCATTATCAAGTGAAAAGGATTTTGATAAATTCTGGCAAATTCTTGATGAGAGATTAGAATTATGCCATAAAGCATTACAGATAAGACATAAGAGATTAGCAAACGTTACAAGTGATGTTGCTCCTATTTTATGGCAATATGGTGCTTTAGCAAGACTTAAAAAAGGCGAATCAATTCATGAATTATTACACCATGGCTATTCTACTATTTCATTAGGATATGCTGGTTTATATGAATGTGTTAAATACATGACTGGAAATTCTCACACTGATAATGGTGATGGTAAGGATTTTGGTTTAAAGATTATGAAGCATTTAGTTGATTCATGTAATAAATGGAAGGCTGAAGAAGATATTGATTATTCAGTTTATGGTACACCAATTGAATCAACAACATATAAATTTGCTAAATGCTTAAAGGAAAGATTTGGTACAGTTAAAGGTATTACAGATAAGAATTATATTACAAATTCATATCATGTTCCTGTATTTGAAGAAATTGATGCCTTCACTAAGCTTAAGCTTGAAAGTGAATTCCAACAATTATCTCCAGGAGGAGCTATTTCTTATATTGAAACTCCTAACCTACAAAACAATATCGAAGCTGTATTATCAGTTATTGAATTCATCTACAATAATATTATGTATGCCGAATTAAACACTAAATCAGATTATTGTCAAAAATGTGGATATACTGGCGAAATCTTACTTGATGATAATTTAGAATGGTATTGTCCAAATTGTGGTAATAGAGATCATAATTTATTAAATGTTGCAAGACGTACTTGCGGCTATATCGGAACTAATTTCTGGAATAAGGGTAGAACTCAAGAAATAAAAGAAAGAGTATTACATATTGATAATAAGGTATTATAATGCGTTATAATCTAATTAGAAAAATGGATATTTCAAACGGTCCTGGAGTAAGAGTATCTCTCTTCTTTCAAGGCTGTCACTTCCATTGCAAGGATTGTTTCAATTCAGAAACATGGGATTTTTCTAAAGGCAAACCCTTTACCGATGAAATTATTGATGAAATAATAAAAATCGCTGATCATGATTATATTGATGGCCTATCTATTCTAGGTGGAGAGCCTATGCATCCTACTAATGTGGAAGGAACTATTCAATTAGCTAAGAAATTTAAAGAAAAATACCCAAACAAAAACATTTGGGTATGGACAGGCTATAAATTTGAAGATATTCCAAATAAGGGTGCATTACCTTATATTGATGTATTAGTCGATGGACAATTCATAACTGAATTATACGCACCTAATCTAAAATGGAAGGGTTCAGCAAACCAAAGAGTAATTGATATTAAAAAAACATTGAAAGAAAATAAAATTGTAATTATTGAAGACTAGTTTAAGGACTAGTCTTCTTTTTTACTTGCTTTTTTATTATAAATATTTATAATAATAGAGGTGATAAATTTATGGAACAACTCAAAAAATTAAATTTTAAAGTAACAGGTAAAGAGGTTTTATTAGATCTTCTTTTCTGTTTATTATCTGGAGTCATAGTTGCGTTAGCATATCATATTTTTTCAACTCCTAATGACTTTGCTCCAGGAGGTGTATCAGGTATTGCATCAATTCTTTCATATTTAACTAAATGGAATATGGGATGGTTTATGATAATATGTAATGCCCCAATCTTCATTTTAGTTTGTATATTCGTATCTAAAAAAACAGGTGCTATGCTACTTCTTTATATGGGTGTTCAAGCTGGAACATTATTATTATTAGAATATATTAAATTTCCAACTTATGTAGCTCCAAATAATTTAATATTTGCGTGTATTGGAGCTGGTGTTGTATCTGGATTTGGTTTTTCTATTATGCTTAGAAGATTCGGTGCATCTGGTGGTACTTATGCTATTTCATCATTAATCAAGCATTTTAAACCAGAAACAAATGTAGCATATGTATCTTTCTTACTAGATTCAAGCGTAGTTATTCTAGCTTACTTCTGTTATAGCTTTAATGTTACAGAACCATTTAAAACATTAGATAACTCACTAGCAACATTAATAAACCTATTTATCGCAAATGTTATTGTAAATATAATGCTTTCAGGTTTAAAGAATGGCTATAAGCTTGAAATTATAACAACAAACCCTGAAGAAATTACAGAAAAGCTATTAAGCCTACACTTAGGTGTAACTGAAATAAATGTTAAGGGTATGTATACTCATCAGGATAAATATGAATTAGTATGTATCATAAGAAAAAGATATATGGG
>JAFXUP010000016.1 GCA_017524905.1 Acholeplasmatales bacterium
ATTCATTTCTTTTTCAAGCTCATTTATTGCATGAGTAAGCGAAGGCTGGGCAATGAATAATTCATTTGCCGCATCTGTTATATTTAATTTTTCTGCAACTTTGCATACATACTCTAATTGCTTTAATGTCATATTAATCACCGTTTATATTTTACCATAGAAAAAATCTATATCAAAGTGATTATTTTTTATATTTTTCTATAGTTGGTTAAAAATGCTATAATAATTATGAATTTTATTTAAAAGGAGGCTTAATATGAATATAAGAGATATTTTAGATAAAAAAAGAACATTATCATTTGAAACTTTTCCACCTAAAAAGGGCTTAGATGATTTAGCAAAAACTAAAGAGGTTTTAAATGAATTAAAAAAACTAAATCCAGATTTTATATCAGTGACCTATGGTGCAGGTGGGTCTAATTCTAAGGATAATGTTTTATTAGCTTCCTATATAAAAAATGAATTAAATATTGAAGCATTAGCTCATTTAACTGGTGGACCTTCAACAGTAGATGATGTTATTAATGTATGTGATAAATTAAAAGAGAATAATGTGGATAATATTTTAGCTTTAAGAGGAGATAAGCCAATTGATTTTGAAGCTTCATATTGTAGCACATTTAAGCATGCAACCGATTTAATGAAATTTATTAAATCAAAATATGATTTTAATTTAGCCGGGGCATGCTATCCTGAGGGTCATATAGAATGTGATTCATTATATGATGATTTAAAATATATGAAGGAAAAGGAAGAAGCAGGTGCTAGCTTTTTTATCACTCAAATCTTTTTTGATAATGAATATTATTATCGTTTAGTAAGTGAGGCAAGACGTATAGGAATTAAATCACCAATTATTCCTGGTATTATGCCTTTAACAAGCCCTAAATCAATTTCAAGAACTAAATCTATGTGTGGTTCTACAATTCCTTTAAATTACAGAAATATGCTTGAATTTTATATGGATAAGCCTAAGGCCTTTAAGGAATTAGGATATAATTATGCAGTATATCAAATTATGGATCTTTTAGCTAAGGGAGCTCCTGGTATTCATTTATATGTTATGAATAATGTAAATACTGCAAAGGAAGTATTAAAGAGGCTTCAAAATGTCATTGATGAATACTTCTAAATTTGTTAAATTAGTTTATTCATATTTAGGTTATAAGCATATTTTAAGAAGTGATGAAATTGATAAGCAAATTGAAGAATGCTTAGATGAGGTTATTAAATTATCTCAATTTAATTATATTTATGTTGAATTTGATTATTTGTTAGATTTTTTAAAGGAGCATAAGGCTTATAAAAAGCTATTAGAAAATACAACATCATATTATTTAGTTTTAATGACATTAGGAAAAAGAATTGATGATAGATGTAAGTATTATTCAATGGTTGACTTAACTAAAATGGTAATTTTTGATGCTGTATCAAGTGCTTATTTAGAATATATGTCTGATGAATATGAGGAATTGAATTTTAAAAAGCCTAGAACTTATCGTTTCTGTCCTGGATATCAAGGTACTGAAACTAAAGATATAAAAGAAATGTTTAAGTATTTAGATAATGAAAAAATAGGTGTTAGCCTACTTGAATCAAATTTAATGGTGCCTATGAAAACTATGGCAGGTATTATTGGATTTGGAAAAACAAATAAAAAGGAATGTGGAGCATGCACCCTTTTAGGTGAATGTGAATATAGGAAGGAGGGAAGAAAATGTTATTCAGAGGATTAGGTGAAAATATTTTAATATTTGATGGAGGTATGGGCTCTGAAATTGAAAAGAAGGGCTTATCTGAATTTATACCAGAAGAATTAAATATAACTCATGAAAAAGATATTATAGATATTCATAAATCCTATGATTGTGCTGATTTTATTACAACTAATACATTTGGTTTAAATAAAATTAAATATCATGGAAAATATGATATTAAAGAATTAGCCTTAAAGGCTATAGCTAATGCGAGAACTACTAATAAATATGTAATGTTTGATATAGGTCCTACAGGTGCTATGCTAAAGCCTATTGGTAATTTAGAATTTGATGATGCTTATGAGGCTTTTAAGGAAATAGCTTTAATAACTAAGGATTTAGTAGATGGTTATATTCTAGAAACATTTTCTGACCTTTATGAAATTAAAGCGGCTATTTTAGCTTTAAAGGAAAATACAGATAAACCTATTTTTGCAACAATGACATTTGATAAAACAGGAAGAACTTTAACAGGCTCAACTCCTGAAATAGTTATTAATACATTAGAAGGCTTAGGTGTTGATGCTTTAGGTGTTAATTGCTCATTAGGGCCCAAGGAATTAGAACCAATTATTTTAAAATTTATTAATAATGCTCATAAGCCAATATTAATTCAACCTAATAGAGGCCTTCCTACTTTAAAAAATGGAAAGACTATTTACACATTAGAATATAAAGAATTTGAAGAATATATTAAAAAATATGTAGATATGGGTGTATCTATTATTGGTGGATGTTGTGGTACAAATCCTCTATTTATTAAAGGCATTTCTAAATTTAAAGGATTAAGTGTTAATAAAAAGAATAATCCATATAAAACATTAGTTAATTCAGCAACTGAAATTACTAATATTGATAATGTAGTTATTTGTGGAGAAAGATTAAATCCAACAGGAAAGAAAAAATTAAAGGAAGCCTTAATTAATGGAGATTATGAATATTTAGTTAAGGAAGCCTTAAAGCAAGCAGAAGCTAAAGCTAATTTATTAGATTTGAATGTTGGTGTACCTAAAATAGATGAACCAAAGGTAATGGTTGAAGCAATTAGACATGTTCAAGAATATTGTGACTTACCTTTACAGCTTGATTCATCAAATAAAGAAGCCTTAGAAAAAGGCTGTAGATATTATAATGGTATACCTTTAATTAATTCTGTTAATGGCGAAGAGACTGTAATGGATAGGGTATTTCCTATTGCGAAAAAATATGGTGCAGTTGTTTTAGGATTAGCCTTAGATGAAAATGGTGTACCTAAAACTGCAAACGAAAGATTTGAAATAGCTAAAAGAATCATTAAAAAGGCTGAAAGCTATGGAATCAATAAGGAAAGAATTATTATTGATACATTAGTTTTAACTGCATCAGCTGAACAAGCTTTAGTTAAAGAAACATTAAAGGGCTTAACATTAGTTAGAACACTTGGTGTAAAAACTGCTTTAGGCGTTTCTAATGTAAGCTTTGGTCTTCCTTATAGACCTTTATTAAATAAAACATTTTTAACAATGGCAATGTATGCTGGATTAAATATGCCTATTATGAATCCTTTAGATTCTGAAATGGTAGCTGCAATTGATGTATATAATGTATTATTAGGAATTGATTTAAATTCAGAAAAATACATAGAAAAATATCAGGATGTAGAAGTAACAAGCGTTATAAAAACAAATAATGGTAATGCATTAACAAATGAACCTTTAAATTTATTTAATGCTGTTAAAAAAGGATTAAAAAATGAAATAAAGGAATTAACAATAAAGGAATTAGAAATAAATGATCCTATATTTGTTATTAATGAAATCTTGATTAAAGCATTAGCTTTAGTTGGAGATTTATATGATAATGGTAAGCTTTTCTTACCACAGCTTATTTCATCAGCTGAGGCAGCTAAAGAGGCCTTTAAGGTAATAAGTGATAAATTCCCTAAGAAAAATGAAACAAAGGCTACTATTGTTATGGCAACTGTAAAAGGTGATGTTCATGATATAGGAAAAAACATTTGTAAGGTTGTTTGTGAATCATATGGCTATAATGTTATAGATTTAGGTAAGGATGTACCAATTGAAAAGGTTGTTGAGGCTGATAAATTATATCATCCTTTCGCAATTGGACTTTCTGCCTTAATGACAACAACTGTTATATCTATGGAAGATACTATAAAGGAATTAAGAAAAAATAATACTAAGGCTCATATATTAGTTGGTGGTGCAGTATTAACAGAAGAGATTGCTAAAAATATTAATGCTGATTATTATACAAAGGATGCTTTAGGATTAGTAAATTGTTTGGAAGAATTATTGGAGAAAAGAAAATGAAAAAGAAATTATTAAAATTAGGTTTACTAGCATTATCTGCAGTGAGTCTATTGACTATAGAAGCTTGTGATAAAGGATATGCTAAAGATGAAACTGTTCAAGCCTTAGAAGAAAAAATTACTGCTTTAGAAACTAAAATTAATGGATTAGATGATAAGGCATCAAAAACTGCTTTAGAGGATTGTACTAAAGAATTAGAAAGCTTAAAAGAATTAATTGAATCTTATAAGATTACTGAATTAATCACTAAGGTTACTACCTTAGAAGAAACATTAACTAATTTAAGCAGTGCTAATGATGAAAATAAAACTGCCTATTATACTGTTAATATCTATGATTTAGATGGTGAATTATTAACAACTAAAAAGCTAAGAGGAACTGGTAATGATAGATTTTTTGATAATTTAACATTAGATTTTGATGTTAATTATACTGAATCAGAATATGGCCATTATTTAAAATCAATCAATGGTCAAATTGAAGATCCAAATTGGTATGTTGCTATATATGAAAATGGATTATATTCAGAAGTTGGTGTAGATCAATTACATATTGATGATGGTGATGTATTTGATTTTAAAGTTGAATGCTGGAATACAGTTGAATCTGGATACGGTGTATTAGATTCATATGATGTAAATGTGGATAAAGCAATTTATCATTATGCTAAAACATATTTAAAAGATGCATTTGCTAATGCAACAACTTATAGTGATTCTCACTATTGGGATAATATGATTATTTACACAATGGCTTCAAATAATTATGATAAAAGATTATTTAATACAGATAGTTTTTCAAATGCTTATGTTGAATCTGTTAAGAATGCAGATGTTTCAAGTCTATCAGGTGCAAATATTGGTAAGTGGTTTTATGCTGCTAGAAATTTAGGTGTTGATTTGGATGCATTTAAGGTAAAATATCAAGAATATTTAGAAGGATTAACAGAATATGGTTCTGAATATACAATGCCATTTACAACTTCACCTTCAGTATATCTTGAAATGACAAATTATCTTTCTAACAATGTCAAAAACACAACAAAAAGAGCAGGAACAAACTGGGGTATCGATGGTTTGACATGGCAAATTGCTAATTTGGCGTTATTTAATGATTTAGATGAAGCCGAGCTTGAACCATTTGCACCTTCTGATAAAGGTAATGGTATTTCTACAGCTTTATGCTTATTACCTTATTCAGCTTTAAATAAAAATGTTAGAAATGTTAAAAATGAATCTAACAAAGATTTATTACAAATCTTATTTGATACTTATTATGATAGTGAATTAGATTTAATAAAGTGGAAAACTACTGATACTAAAATTACAGGTAATAGTAATCAAATTTATGCATCACTTGTGGCATACAAAGTAAATAGAGACTTAGGAAAGAAAGTATCTATCTTTGCATAAAAAATTAATTTGGAGGATAGCTTTATCTATCCTCCTTATTGCCTTAATAATAGTATTATTTATAGTAGTAGGAAATCATAATTCGTATGCCACAAATGATGGAGAAATAATTGTTTTAATTAATGATAAAGAAAACAATATTGTCTCTAAAGAAAGATTAAGCTTTAAAAAGGATGATACCCTTTATAAATTAATAAAAAGCAATTATAACCTAGAAGATGAAACTACATCATATGGTCATTTTTTAAAGGGAATTTCTAAAGATAATTTTTCTTTAAAAACAAATGGCTTTGATTCTTGGTTATGGTTTGAACTTTTTTATTTAAAGGATGGAAAAGATTCAAAAAATGAAATTGATTTTAATGATTATGATGAACAAAACGTTTCAACTGGTATTGATGGAATAGAACTTGTTCCTAATATGATATTTGCAATAAATGAAAGAGATTCATTGCATGAAGCATCTGTTTTAAATAATTCAAATATTGTTATTAAAAATAATGATAAATTATATTTTATTTTATCTATTGTTTTAATATCTATTATAATTGCCTCAATAATAATATTTTTTATTGTTGATTTAATAAAAAATAGAAGCATAAATCCAATAAAGGTAAAAGATATCGCTATAATGGTAATGCTTGCGGCATTATTATTTGTTCAAGAAGAGGCTTTAACCTTAATACCTAATATTCAATTTACCTTTTTGTTAATAATGCTTTATGGAGCTGTTTTAGGGCCAAAAAAGGCAAGCCTAATAGTTTTGGTTCATGTGCTTTTGGATAATTTATTTATGTCATCATTTATTCCAACTGTTATGCTTCCAATGCTTATAGGACATGAAATAACAATGCTAATAGGTTATTATTTAAAGAATAAAAATACAATTATATTATCAATTGGTATAACAATTGCATCTATAATTTATGCATTTTTATTCTTTATAACAACTATATTTGTTTATGATATAAATCCTTTAACATATCTTATAGCAGATATACCTTTTGACATAATATTAATAGCTTGTAACATTTTGTGTGTTATTTTAATTTATAGTCCTTTATATAAGATTTTAAACGAAAATATTAATAATGAAATGAAAGCCCCTAGCGAAAGTTAAGGGCTTTCAGTAATTTTATTGTGTTATTTTTTCCTTTACCTTTGAAAAAATAAGACTATAATACTTGTTGTTTAAAGAAGGTGAAGCTTATGCAACAAGCAGTAAGTAATAAGAAATTGCAAAGAAGAGAAGCTATTTTAAATGGTAATCTATGGAAAACTATTTTAATGGTTTCACTTCCAATCTTAATGTATAATTTATGTAACTATATGTATGGTATTTACGATATGATGGTTGTTCAATCAGCAAACATTGGTGATGCAGCAGATATCGTTGTTTTAGATCAAATTAAGAATATGATTTCAACTGTTGGTGGTGCTTTAGCAACAGGTGGAGGAATTTTAGTTTCTCGTCGTTATGGTGAAAATAGAATAAGTGATGCTAAAAGATGCGCAAACTGTTTATTTTCTATAGCTTTAATTGTTGCGGGATTAACATTACTTTTTATTCCTATTGGTGTTCCATTTTTAAAATTATTACAAACTGATCAATCAACTATTGATAATGCAATGGGATATTATTATGTTCAAATAGGTATTTTATCTATAACTACAATTAATAATACCTTTATTGCCTTAGAAAAATCTAAAGGTAATACATTAAAATTATTTATTTTAAATTTTGGCGTTATTTTTATTAAGATTTCATTATCTACATTATTCGCATTTGGTCCTTTTGAAAATGTAACAGTTACTTGGCTTGCCCTTGCAACCCTTGCTGCTCAATCATTTTTATTTATTGCAGGTTTAATTTATTTATTCTTACCTGGAAATGTATTAAGAATAACTCCAAAAAGCTTAAATTTTAATAAATCTGATTCTTTAATGATTTTAAAATTATCAATTCCTGTTTTTTTAGGTAGATTCTTATTTTCATTTGGTAAGGTTTATATTAATTCAACTGCGACAACTGTTTATGGAAAAATGGCAGTTGGTGCTTTAGGTATTTCAAATACAATGGCTGGACTTTTAACAACAATGATTAATTCATTTGAAGATGGTGGTTCAACTATCGTAAGTCAAAACTATGGTAATGCAAATGGAAAAAGAATTAGAAAATTCTTCTTTATTAATATGGTTTATTTAGTATCTTTAGCCGCAATTGGTATGATTATTTGCTTTATATTAAAAGAAGAGGTGGCAAGATTCTTTGCTCCAGGTGATGAATTATATCAAGAAATGATTGTTAATATTTTCAAATGGGAATGCTTAGATATAATATTTACTGGTGTTCAAGCTGTAGGCTTATCAATTTTTTATGGATTTGGTAAGACAAAGATAACAATGTCTTTATCAATGTCTCAATTATTCGCATTTAGAATCCCTACATTATTAATTTGTATTTATTGGATTAAAATGAATTATGAAGCATGTGGTGTAGCAATGTTTATGTCAAATATGCTAACTGGTGTAATAGCATTTGTACTTGCTTTTATATTCATTATTAAAATGCCAAAAATGGAAAAATATAAGGATTTATTTAGAACAGAAGAAACACCAAATAATGTGGAGTGTGCATAAACATTCCTCTTTTAACAAAAAAACTTGAAAAGCAAATTTTACTATGATATAATATCAAAGCATTTGGAAAAATGCCCTTGCCTAGAATACTTATGCTAGGCCGAAAGTCCAAAAGGAGGTATACAAAATGAAAAAGTACGAAGTTATGTACATTCTACGTTCTGACTTAGACAACGATTCAGTTAAGGCTGAAGTTGAAGCTGTTAACAAATTATTTGTTAATAACGGTGCTAAGGTTTTAGAAACTAAGGAATGGGGATTAAGAGAATTAGCATATGAAATTGCTGGTAACAAGAAAGGTTACTATGTATGGATGCTAGTTGAAGCAGGCAAAGAAGCTGTAGCTGAATTCAACCGTGTTTCAAACATTAGTGAAAAGATTATTCGTCAAATCGTTGTAGTTGACGGCGAATAATTTAGGAGGTAAAACACTTATGAATAAGGTAGTTTTAACTGGAAGAATCACAAAAGATCCTGAGATCCGTTATACTCAATCAGGAATGCCAAATCTAAGATTTAGCCTTGCTGTTGATAGACAAACACGTGATGCTCAAGGAAATAGAACAGCTGATTTTATTAGCTGCGTTGCTTTCTCTCAACAAGCTGACTTTATGTCACGTTATGTTAAGAAGGGCAATATGCTTGCTATTGAGGGAAGAATCCAAACTGGTCAATTCCAAGGACAAGATGGTCAAGTTAGATATACTACTGATGTAGTTATTGAAAGAGTTGAAAATTTAACTCCAAGAGAAGCTAATCAAGGCCAACAACCTCAACAACAACAAAACCCATATCAAGGATATAATAATCCAAGCTATGGACAACAAAATCAATATCAACAACCTAGTAGCTATCAACAATCTTCTTATGAAGAAAACAACGCTCCTAAGAGCTTTGATGTAGATGTTGATGATAATGATTTACCATTCTAAAAATTAAGGAGGATCGTACAATGCAACAAAATAGAAAAAATGACCAAAGACGTGGTCGTAAAAAAGTTTGTTACTTTACTCAAAACCATATTGAACATATCGACTTCAAGGATGTAGACTTATTAAAGAAGTTCGTTACTGATAGAGGCAAAATTTTACCTAGAAGAGTAACTGGTACATCTGCAAAGTATCAAAGAAAGCTAGCTATCGCTATTAAGAGAGCTAGACATATGGCTTTATTACCATTCGTAAAGGAATAATCAAAATATATGTATAGGATGACCTTGTCAGAAATGATGAGGTCTTTTATTTTTGTTCTGATCCATCCAGCCAACTTCACCAGCCACTTATATATGTTATATATAAAGCCCAGCCATGAACGAGACTGTTACATAAGTTATTAACTACGACATAATTATTTATAGGAGTTCAGTGACTATGGATAATTTTTATACTAAAACTAAGTGTGATTGTTGCGGCGGTTCTCTAGATAGTTGTAGGATTATGTCAATGTATAGTAATGAGTGTTTCTGCATGAAGTGCAAGTCTGAAGAAATGAAGAAATCAGACTATGAAGATGCTGTTAAGAAGGACAGTGAAGAACATGTTGGTAAGCAAAAGTTTAGGTGATGTATCTGTTGTAAAGAAAAGGTGATAGTAAATTTATCTAAACCTTTGAAGTCTTTTTTGAACTAAATATCATAATTTGAAATAGTTTTTTATAAGTGGTAAAATGTATTAGAAGGGTGATAGCCTATGAAGAAAAAAATTTTAACAATTATATCAGTTTTAGTGATGAGCATTCTTTTTTTAATCTCATGTGCTTCTAATGGAGGTTCAAGTACAGAATCTGAGAATAGTAAGCCTATAGAAAACACTACAAATAATACTCCAACACAGACAACTACTGAAGTTAATGATGACTTTAGATATGATATATATCTATTGGCCAAAAATTCTGGATATAGTGGTACATACGAAGAGTGGTTAGAATTAATTGCAGGTGATCAAATTGAATTAACTGTTACTGATAATGTTTTAAAATGGAAATATAAAACAGAAGATACTAATGCTTGGCATGTCCTTTTTGATTTATCAACATTAAAGGGTGCTGATGGTAAATCAGCCTATGAAATAGCAGTAGAAGCAGGATTTACTGGAACAGAGGCTGAATGGGTGGACTCGCTTAAAGGTAATGACGGTACTAATGGCAAAGATGGAGTTAGTGTTGTTAAAATAGAAAAAACTGGAACTGATGGATTGGTTGATACATATACTATTACGTTTAGTAATGATACAACCACTACATTTACGATAACAAATGGTTCTAAAGGTGAGAAAGGTCAAGATGCTATCCAATATATACCATGTATATTTAATAATTATGATGGGACAAAATTATATGAATTCTATTATGAAAAAGGTAGTGATATAGTTTATGATGGCCCAACACCTATAAAAGATGGTGAAGATTTTGTTGGTTGGGATAAATCCTTAGAAAACATTCAATTTCCAACAATATTTACTGCAAAATTTATGGTAAATGTCAGATTTGAAAATTATGATGGAACCTTGTTATATCAAACAAGAATAGAAAGCGGTAATGATGTTGAATATAAAGGTGATATTCCAACTAAACCTCAAGATGTAAATGGTACAAATATCACTGAATATACTTTTAGTAACTGGGATAAATCTTTATATAATATAAGTGCTTCAACTACAATTACAGCAAATTATTCATCTAGAACTTTTACAGGATATAAAGTAACATTCTTAGATAGTGATAATAGTGAATTATATAATTATTATTGTGAAGTAAATACTGATGCAAGATACCCATATGATTTACCATGGCGTTATGATCAAAATAATGTACATACATTTAGCGGTTGGAATCAATCAATTAAAAATATAACAGAAGCTATTACAGTTAAAGCAAGTTATATTACTTTAACAAGAGAACAAAACGGTGAATATCCACAAACAAAAGTGACTGATAATACATCAATTACTGCATTAAATGGATTATCTTCAACTAATGCAAGAGGATGTTATGAATATAATAATAATCAATATGCAAAGTATGATAATGATTATTATCTAGTAGAACCAATTAAATGGAGATTCTTAGATTCTGGTGAAGGCAAAGTATTTGTTGTATCTGATTTAATATTAGATCAACATAGATATGATGGTAGTTCAAACAATTATGAAAACTCAGAAATAAGAAATTGGTTAAATAATGATTTCTTAAACAAAGCATTTGCTAATCAATCAGTTATAGCAACGACATCAGTAGATAATAGTGTTGCATCAACAGGTCTAGATTCCAATACTTATATTTGTGAAACAACATATGATAAATTGTTCTTACTAAGTCGACAAGAAGCACAAAATGCAAATTATGGATTTGAAAATGATGCAGATAGATTCGCAAAAGTAACAGACTATGCAAAAGCAAGAGGAGTTATTACAAGTAGTGGTGATTATGTAAACAATGGCTATTGGTGGTTGCGTTCGCCTCGCAGCGCTAATTCTTATAGTGCGTATTTCGTCTATTCTGATGGCTATATCACCGGCATGGTCGACGGCCTTAGCGAAAACTACGGCGTTCGTCCAGCTTGTTGGATTATTTTGTAATTAATAATATAACTCATAAGTATATAATGACCTTGTCAATTTTGGCAGGGTCTTTTATTTTTGTCCTGTCTTGACATTAGGGGATATATACCCTATAATAAGAGTTAAAGGAGATGTGGGATAAAGAAGTATATAAAAAACTTCCACCACTACAGTAATTATGGTAAAAGCAATTAAATTAATTTTAAAAGAAAACACAATATTTGATTTATTCTTTTATGATGGAACTGTAAAAAGATATGATATCTTATCATTATCAGATAAATTTCCACAATTAAATGATTTAAATGATAGAAAACTATTCTTAAAAGGACATTTATTAGGTTGGGGTGGAGTAGTTTGGAATGATGATTTAGATGTATCTAGCGAAACAGTATATGATGAGGGAAAAGATGTTACAAATGAATATGATGACACTGACATCTTAAACATCGTAATAGGATATCAAATCAAAGAAAAAAGACTTCAAAAAGAAATGTCTCAAGAAGAATTAGCTAAAAAAGCAGGGATAGATCAATCTGATTTATCTAAAATAGAACGAGGCGTTTTAAATCCATCAGTAAAAATGCTAAAAAAAATTGCAAAAGGCTTAGGTTTAAAACTTAAGCTTTCTTTTGAGTAGTATTTGAGAAAATTATTCATTTTATAAGTAATAACGACGAATTTAAAATAGATTTTTATAAAAGAGTGAGTATATATGGAAAATAAAGAAGAATTAGAATTGCTTAAGATGTTAGATGAAGCTGAAGAAGATATTAGAAATGGAAGAGTTGCTCCAATTGAAAGCACATTTGATGAGATTAGAAAGAAATTAAATACATTTGCCCCCGCAAAAATAATTAATGATAAAAAATATATGCGAATTCAAGGAGAAGAATTAGCATATAAAACTAAAAAGCCTGTTGGTATATTTGTCTTAACTTGGAGAAGAGTAAGAGATGGTATTTATTCTGAAGAAGATAAAAATATATATTTAGAAGTAGATAAATGGTTTAAGGAGAATTTACCAGAGCCACCTTTTTATGGGGATAATAATGATAATCCACAAGGTGCTACTACTTGGTTTAAAACGAATAATTCAAGCATAATGCTTGAACATCTTAAACCATTATTAGATTTATTAGATAAATATAATGTTCCATATGAAATAGCATATTCAGATAATCCAGGTAAGGTTATATATGAAGATGATTATCAAATTGGTGTTATAGATTACGACAAGTAGACTTGCAAACCTGCTCTGCCATCTATATAACATCGAGCTATGGCGTTAGACAACATGTGAAGTGACACAATCACTCGCAAGAAAATGACATAAAACATAAGTATGAATGACCTTATCAGAAATGATTAGTTTTTTTTGCTTTCTTGACTTTTGACTTTGCTTTTTCTGATGTTAAAGTTATGATATAA
>JAFXUP010000127.1 GCA_017524905.1 Acholeplasmatales bacterium
AAGAATATTAAATATTGATTCATCTAAATTATTTTTAATTATGAATGAAGAAATAAAAGAAGATGAAATTAATAAATTTAATAGTTTATTTGATAGATATTTATATAATAATGAACCAATTCAATATTTAGTTGGTAAATCAACATTTTATGGATATGATTTTAAGGTTAATGAAAATGTATTAATTCCAAGATTTGAAACTGAGGAATTAGTTGAAAATGTATTATATAGATATGATAAATATTTTAAAGGCCAAAAGGTTAATGTTTGTGATTTAGCAACTGGTTCTGGTTGTATAGCAATTACTCTTTCTTTAGAAGAGCCTAATATGAATGTTACAGCATCGGATATATCTAAAGAAGCATTAGAGGTTGCAGAATTTAATAATAAAAATTTAGGTGCAAATGTTAAATTTTTATGTGGTGATATGCTAGCTCCATTTAAAGGAATGAAATTTGATATATTTGTTTCTAATCCACCATATATTCCTGATGATGAATTAGTTGATTCATTAGTTAAGGATAATGAACCAAATATAGCATTATTTGGTGGTAGTGATGGATTAAAGTTTTATCGAATTATTTTAAGTGGTGTTAAGGAATTATTGAATGATAAAGCAATTATAGCTTTTGAGCATGGCTTTGATAAAAAAGATGAAATGATTGCTTTAGCAAAAACTTATTTTCCAAGTTCTAAGGTTGAGGTTTTAAAGGATTTAGAAGGTAAGGATAGAATGACTTTTATATACGTAGGTGATTTTTTTGAGTAAGGTTATTATTTTTCCAACAGATACAGTTTATGGAATAGGAACTCCTATATTTGATATAGAAGGGATAAAAAGAATTTATGATATTAAAAAAAGACCAAAGGATAAGCCTTTAGCTTGTCTTTGTGCAAATTTAGAACAAATTAATTCAATTGCTTATTTAAATGATAAAGCAATTAAATTAATTAATAAATTTTTACCAGGTCCTTTAACATTAATATTAAATGCTAAAGAAGAGGTAGTAAATAAAATAGGCTATAAAACAATTGGTGTAAGAATTCCTAATTGTGATATAGCATTAAATATTTTAAAGGAAAATGGACCAATGCTTACAACTTCTGTAAATGAATCCGGGTCTATTCCTTTAAATGAATATGATGATATTAAAAGAGATTATAATGATTTAGTAGATTATATTTATGATACTAATACTCATTCATCAAATATATCTTCAACAGTTGTTTTAATAAATGATAATGAATTTAAGATATTAAGAGCTGGCGAGATTACTTTAGATGATTTAAATAAGGTTGTAAATAATTAAATAATTATAGTATAATCAAATTGATGGAGATAAAAATGAATTTCTTAGATATTATTATTCCTCAATATAAGGAATCTTCAAACTTAATAAAAAGAGCTTTAGATTCTATTTCATGTCAGCTTGGTGTTGATTTTAAAGAAATTGGAATAATAATGATTAATGATCATTCTGATGTTTTAGTTAGTGATGAATTAATTAAATCATATAAAAATCTAAATATTAGATATTTAAGAAATGAAAAGAATTTAGGGGCAGGCTTAGCTCGAAAAAGAGGAATTGATGAATCAAATGCTAAATATATAACATTTTTAGATGCAGATGATTATTTATATGGTAATGCTGGCTTACAATTAGTAATCGGTTGTTTAAAACAAACAAATGCTGATTTAGTTCAAACAAGCTTTATTGGCGAAAGGTATGTGGATTATAAATTAGTTCAATTTACTGTTGATGCTGATGTTACAAAAGCTTGGCTTCATGCTAAATATATTAAAAGGGATTTTTTAGTAAGAAATGACATTAATTTTTCATCTGAATTAACAAATAATTTTGAAGATTCATATTTTTGTACACTTCTTACTGGATTTGAATTTGATACTAAGAATGCTATTAATATTGATTATCCAACCTATTATTGGTCATTTAATAATAATAGTATAACAAGATGTGAAAGAAAATATCATTATTTTGTCGATGTATATGATGATTATTTAAAATGTCCTAAGCTTGTTTATGATAAGCTTAAAGATCATAATAAATATTTCGCAGATTATTATATTAAACAAGCAACTTGTAATTTATATATTATATTAATGTGTGAATTATTTGATTATGAAGAATTAAAAGAAAAAAGAAATAAATATAAATTAGAATTAATTGAATTTATAAAAAATCATATAGATTCATATGGCGATGTACCTAAGAATGAATTTATGAATTTGTATAAAGAAAAGCTTAAAGCTTTAGAGGAAAGCTTAAGTATTAGTATTAATATTAAGCCAATAGATGAATTCTTTGGTGAAAATAATATAATTATAAAAGGATGGGAAAAATAATATGTATGAGGTTTTAGATAAGTATATCGATAAGTTAATGACATCAGCTCCTGATATGCCACTTTGGAATATTGAATCAATTAAGCATGGTAAAAAACCAGGATGGAATTATATTGATGGATGTATGACTGCATCATTAATTGAATTATGGAAGACAAGAAAAGATAAAAAATATTTTGATTTTGTTAAGAAATTTGTTGATTATTATGTTAATGAAGATGGAACAATTTTAGGTTATGACAAAGAAAAATATTCAACAGATGATATGAGTGAATCAAGAATTTTATTTGATTTATATAAAGAAACAAAAGAAGAAAAGTATTCAAAGGCAATTGAATTAACTTATTCTCAAATTCTTACTCATCCTAGAACTAAAGAAGGTAATTTCTGGCATAAAAAGATTTATCCAAATCAAATTTGGTTAGATGGCTTATATATGGCTCAAGTATTCTATACTAGATATCAAACAGAAAGAAATAAAAAGAATTATACTGATATTGTTAACCAATTCAATAATGTATATAACATTATGAGAGATAAAGAAACTGGCTTATATTATCATGGCTATGATAGTGAAAAGACAATGTTCTGGGCTGATAAGAAAACAGGATTATCTAAGAATTTCTGGTTAAGATCTATTGGCTGGTATACAGTAGCTTTAGTTGATGTATTAAGCTATTTAGATGAACAAATGTATGATGAATATGCAACTATAAAAAAGATTTTAAAGGATACAGTAGATGCAATCTTAAAATACCAAGATGCTGAATCTAAAATGTTCTGGCAAGTTCCTAATTTCCCTAATAGAGAAGGAAATTATTTAGAAACATCTGGTTCTGCAATGATAGCTTATGCATGCTTAAAGGGTGCAAGATTAAAAGCATTACCTGAAAGATATTCAAAAATTGGTTTAGATATCTTTAATGGTATCTGCAATAAATATTTAACTGTTAGAGAAGATGGAGATCTAAATTTAGGTGGTATTTGTTTAGTTGCTGGTTTAGGCCCTGATAACAATAGAAGAAGAGATGGTTCTTACGAATATTATATTTCTGAACCAGTTGTTGAAAATGATGCTAAGGGTGTAGGACCATTAATTATGGCTTATACTGAAGTTTTAAAAATTCAAAAATAATTTTATTAAGTCACGTTCTAAAACGTGACTTATTTTCTATTCTATATGTTATAATTAAATAAATTAGGGGTGTTTTGAATTGGATGCTTTAGTTGAGTTTATATTAGAAATATTATTTGAAGTATTGGCTGAATTTGGTGGAATACTAATTGGTAAATTATTTAATAGGGTTGAAACAGATAAAAAAGCCTTAAAGGCATGGAAGATTGTAATTTATAGTATTATAACAGCTTTAATAATGACTTTATTAATTGTTTCATTAATTTATAAAAAGGGTGTTATTGTTATTGCTGTATTATCATATTTAGGATTACTTCTTATAGCTTACTATTTAATATTTTTATTTAGAGAAGTAATGGTAAGAAAAACAGGCGAGATAATAGTTAGATGGATAATGAGATTTGCAAGATATGCATTTTCAATTACATTAATAGTCTTAGCTTTCTTATATTTAACTGACGAGGTTGCCCAAATTTTAATGCTTTCGGGTTCTGCTATCAGTATTATTATTTTTGTATTTATTGATGCATTTAGAATATATCGATATAATAACAAGATTAAAATTGAAGAAGATATTAAAGATTAATATTTTAAATTATTTTATAAATAGTGTATAATAAATTGAATTAGAATTTTTTATAGGAGGTACTGCCTTGGTTAATAGTGTTTATAAATATAGAAAAAGTATGAAGCTAACTCAAGAAGATTTAGCAAAAAAAGTTGGTGTTACAAGACAAACAATTATTTCTATAGAACAAGGTAAATATATAGCTTCACTTCCTTTAGCTATAAAAATAAGTCAGGTATTTGAAGTGCCTGTAGAAACTGTTTTTAGATTGGAGGATGGTGAGTAATATGGAAAATTTAGATCATTTAAAAAAGACATCAAAGATTAAATTAATTATTATGTGTTTAGCAACTATATTACCTATTATTCTTTTAGTTGTTTTTGAATTAATTCCTAATCTTGAGAATTCAGCTGTTGCTGATTTAATTATTATTAGATATGGTATTTTAGTTTTATTAGAAGGTTATATTGGATTAAAAATATATAACTATGTTAAGATTTTAACTAGTGTTGATTTTGCTCAAGCAGAAGTTATTAAAAGAAATGATGAAAGAAATAAATTTATAAAGCTTAAAACTGAATCTATGACTATAAAGATTTGTATTTATGCTTTAGGTATTGCAATACTTGTTACTGCATTTATAAATAGATTTATTTTCTATACTTTAATTGGTGTATTATTCTTTGCTGTTGTTTCATTTGTTATTGTTAAAATTTATTATTCAAAGAAGTATTAATAAGGAGGCGGTTATAAATGAGCCCTAAACTAAAAAAGAGTTTAAAGATAAGCGGATTTATAGCCGCCTTTGTCGTTTATATTTTATTGTCAATTTTGGTATATTATACAAAAAATGAACCAAGTGGTTTTGATGTTTGGTTTAGAGATTTCGCATATTCTATAAGAGGCGAAAAATATGGATTTATGTATTGGTGTTTTAGAATTATTACTGAATTTGGAAATTACGTTTTTATTGGTATTATATTTATAATATTTGGTATTTATACTAAATTTGATTATAGATTTTTTGTTGGACTTTTTGGACTTATATTAGCTATACTTTCAAATGTTGCTTTAAAGAATATTTATCAAAGAGAACGTCCTATTTTAGAATTAAGATGGATGACAGAAGGTACTTCATCATTTCCATCAGGACATTCAACTGCGGCAGCATTTTTATATACATATTTAGCTTATGCAATCTATCACTTAAAAATTAAAAAGATTTCTAAGATTGTTTGGTTTATAGCATTACATCTATTAATTGTCCTTGTTATGGCTTCAAGACTAATAATGGGAGTTCATTATGCAACTGATGTTATTGCAGGTTATTCATCAGGAATAATGGTTTCTTGTTTTTCAATGCTTGTATACCATTTCTGTGAAAGAAATAATATATTAACTGAAGGCTTCTTTGCCTTCATGAAAAAGGCAGATAAGGAATAATGAAAAAGCTATTTGCCTTTTTATTATTAATAAGTATTTCAATTTTATTATTTAGCTGTAATAAGCTTGAAATAACAACCTGCAATCCGATTTATGCAATGGATACTGTTATTAATTTTAAATTTTATAATGTTAATGATTATAAAACTCATTATGATAAATTAGTTTCTATTTATCGTAAATATGATTCATTATGTGATGATTTTAATCATCATGATGGATTTAATAATGTTTATGATTTAAATGAATCAAGATCAATTGAAGCATCATCTGAATTAATTGAAATATTAACTTTAGCAAATGAATTAAAAGAAAAAACAAATGGTTATTTTAATCCACTTGTTGGAAGATTATCAAAGCTTTGGAAAGAAGATATTACAAATTATAACGAAAAGAAAATAGATTCCTTAACTATTGATTCAAATCTAATTGAATCTGAATTAGAAATAATCAATTCATCATCTATTATTATTGATGGTAATAAAGTATCAATAATAGGAAAAGCAAATATAGATTTAGGGGCAATTGCGAAAGGCTTTGCCACTAAAAAATGTGTTGAATATTTAATGGATAATAATATTGATGGATATTTAATTAATGCTGGTGAATCGAGCGTGGCATTAGGAAGTAAAGCTAGTAAAGCTTTTAAGGTTGTATTAGAAGCTCCATATAGTAGTGGAAGCATTAAAACATTAGATTTATTAAATACATCAGTTGCTTCATCATCAGGAAAATATCAAAATGCATTAATTAATAATGTTAGATATCATCATATAATTAATCCTTATACAGGTTATCCATCAAATATATATGATAATGTTAATGTAATAATTAATGATTCTTTATTAGCTGATTGCTATTCAACTGCTTTATTTTCTATGGATTTGAATACTGCAAAGAAATTCATAGAAGAAAATGATATAAAGGCTATTTTATATAAGGATGATAAAATAATATATGAAAAGATTTAGAAATGATATTATATTAGTTTTAGTCATTTTAATATTTGCTATAACATTTTATTTTATATATAGAGGAATTAATAATTCTAATGAATTAGTATGTAAAATATATCAAGAACAAGAATTAAAATATGAAATATTATTAGATCATGAAGAGGTTATTACATTAAATACTAATGATGGTAAAATGGTTATTGTTATAGAAAAAGATGGAGTCTATGTAAAAGAATCTGATTGTCATGATAAAATATGCCTCAATCAAGGAAAAATTAAAAGAGGTGGAGAAGTTATTACTTGTTTGCCTGATAGAGTATATATAAAGCTTGAAGGTAAAGGAGCTGATGTATATCTATGAACAATAATTTAAAAAGAATAATGATTATATCTATGCTTTTAGCTATGGCAATAGTAATTAATTATTTAGAATCTTTTATTCCTATTTTTATACCAGGTATAAGATTAGGATTAGCTAATGCAATTATATTGATAATGCTTTATGAATTTAAATGGTATGAAGCATTAGCTGTTGATATTTTAAGAATTTTATTAGTATCATTAATAAGAGGTACTTTTTTATCTCCAACATTTTATATGGCTTTATCAGGAGGAATAATATCATTTATAATAATGTTATTATTTTCTAAAATTAAAGTTTTTTCTAAAATTGGAGTATCTATATTAGCCTCACTTGGCCATGCCTTTGGTCAAATTATTATAGCGATAATATTATTAGAATCAGTGGATTTAATTTATTATTTACCTTTCATTGCAGTTTTATCTATTGGTACAGGTGTTTTATCTGGTATGGTAGCAAGCTTATATTTAAAAAGAAGTATTACAAAAATATTTGTTGAAGATGACAAAAAGCCTTTGTAGGCTTTTTCTTTTTTCTTTATTTAAAATTAAATTTATTTGTAATATAATAAAAATGTGGTGAGTTATATGAAAAAATTATATAGAAAGATATTTTCTACACTTTTTTTAACAGTATTAGTATCAATTTTAGAAATAGCATTAATTATTTCTTTTTTACTATTGATTCGTTTTGTTGGTGGATTAATATTTGATGAATGGGAAGTTAATACAGAAGATAATCTTGGATTGATATTAGGGTTAAGTCGTTTTGTTTTTGGATTTGTTGAATTTGTCTTTTTTATGGTTGTTGTTAATAAAAGGGAAAATCCTGAATATAAGATTCCTTGGATAACTTTAATTTTTATTACGCCATATTTAGCTTTTGTAATTTATTTATTCTTTGCAAATCATGGCTTAAGAAAATATGAAAAGGTAATCCAAGCAGGTACAGAAAACATATTAAGAGATGAATTTTCTATAACTGATTTTGAAAGAGAAGAATTTAAAAGTGATGTACCTTTAAGATATAGAGGTATATTTAAATATTTACGTCATATGACTAAGATGGAATCTACAACATCTAATAGGGTAACCTATTATAAAAATGGTGAATTGTTCTTTCCTGCATTAGTAGAAGAATTAAAAAAAGCTAAAGAATTTATTTTTATGGAATTCTTTATTATTGGTGAAGGTAAATGGTGGACTGAAATTGAAGAAATATTATTACATAAAGCATCTGAGGGTGTTGAGGTTAGATTACTATATGATGCTTTAGGTTCATTTACTTTATTACCTAATAATTATGCTAGAAAATTAAGAAAAAAAGGAATTAAGTGTTATAAATTCCATAAATTTAAACCAATGTTAAAAGGTACATATAACAATAGAGACCATAGAAAGATTGTAGTAATAGATCATAAAGCTGCATTTACTGGTGGTATGAATTTGGCTGATGAATATGCAAATACAATTCAAAGATTTGGCTATTGGAAGGATACAATGGTTAAAATTGAAGGTAAGGGTATTGCTAATTTAATTGCTATATTTTTACAAAATTATGATATTACATGTAAGTCTTTAAGTGATTATAAAAAATATTTATCTGGTGAATATGAAGAATATGATGATGAAGGCTATATTTATGCTTTTGGTGATGGACCTGGTGGATATTCTAAAAATGAACCTATTGGTGAGGAAAATTATATTGAAATAATTAATAACGCAGATAGAACACTTTGGATATCAACTCCTTATTTTATTCCTACATACAGATTAATGGAGGCTTTAAAGAATTCTGCTAAAAAAGGAATTGATGTAAAACTATTTGTTCCAGGTGTTCCTGATAAAAAATTAGTATATTGGATTGCTAAATCTGATTTTAATCAGCTTATTGAAGCAGGAATTAAACTTTATATTTATACTCCTGGCTTTAATCATGAAAAGCAAATTGTTGCTGATTCTAAATTAGCTTTCTGTGGAACAATTAATTTTGATTTTAGAAGCTTAACACACCACTTTGAATGTGGTGTAACAATGTATAATGTTCCTTGTATTAAGGATATGGTTGAAGATTTTGAAGAAATGGAAAAAGCTTCATTAAGGGTTCAATCTGGTAAAAAGCTTAATTTCATTCAAAGTGCGATTGTTGCTGTAATAAAAGTGTTTAGAACATTATTATAATGTTATTAATAAAAACTAAGAAAGGAGTTTAATAATGAGTAAAGAAACTAGAGAAAAATTAGAAAAGGTATTTGATTTTTTAGGTGAAATTATTGCCTTTGTTACTGCTGTAGTATGGGCATTAGTAATTATTGATCAAAATTTCCATTTCTTGCCTGAGGTAGTAGTAAACATCTTTAATGTTGTTAAGTCTTGGCTATTATTAGTATTAGTAGGTGTTGTAGGCTTTGAAGCAACTATAAAGAGAAATTTTGTTATTCGTCTTATTTTCTATATAATCATGGCAATATTAATCATTTTCCATTGCTTCCCAGGAACATATGATTATTTAATTGGTTTAATAAAATAAGAAAGCTAAAAGTCATACATCATTGTATGGCTTTTTTTCTATTTGACTTTTCACATAATTTTTAGTATTATTAATGGTGAGCAAAGGCGCTTAAAATTATAATTCGAATGCAAAGTCGCTATGGATTAAAAATCCATATTTAAGCGACTTTTTTTCTTTGCTAAAATTATATAAGGGGAAATTTAAAAATGAGTAGTTACACAAAAGAAGAAATCAGAAGAATTTGTAAGGAGGAAAATATTCATTATATCCGTATGATGTTTACAGATATTATGGGTAATTTAAAAAATGTTGAAATTCCTATTACAAGATTAGAAGATGCATTAGATAATAATGTAATGTTTGATGGTTCATCAATTGAAGGATTTGTAAGAGTTTATGAAGCTGATATGTTCTTACATCCAGATTTAGATACTTTCTTAGTTTTACGTTGGGAAAATACTGTTTATGGTAAGGTTGCAAGATTTATTTGTGATGTTTATAGACCAGGTAATAATGGTGAACACATTCCATTTGAAGGTGACCCACGTGGTGTTTTAAAAAGAAATGTTGAAAAAATGAAGAAGATGGGCTATAAGGCATTCAATTGCGGTGTTGAACCTGAATTTTTCTTATTTAAGCTAGATGAAAAGGGTGAACCTACATTAAAGTTTAATGATGAAGGTGGATATTTTGATTTAGCACCAGTTGATGCTGCTGAAGATTGTAGACGTGATATTGTACTTGAATTACAAAATATTGGCTTTACAATTGAAGCTGCTCACCATGAGGTTTCAACAGGTCAACATGAAATTAATTTCAAGTTTGATTCAGCTGTTGAAGCTTGTGATAATGTTCAAACATTTAAGCTTGTTGTAAAAAATGTCGCAAGACGTCATGGCTTACATGCTACATTTATGCCAAAGCCAGTTGAAGGTATCAATGGTTCAGGTATGCATGTTAACTGTTCTTTAGTATCTCAAGATGGTAAAAATGCATTTTATGATGAAAATACTCCAAATCAATTATCAGAATTAGCTAATAAATGGATTGATGGTATTTTAAGCCATGCTAAAGGCTTCTGCTTAGTAACTAACCCAATTGTTAATTCATATAAAAGAATTGTTCCAGGCTTTGAAGCTCCATGCTATATTTCATGGTCAGATTCAAACAGAACAACAATGATTCGTATTCCTGCAGCACGTGGTGGTAAAACTCGTACTGAGGTAAGAAGTGTTGATGTTGCAGCAAACCCATATTTAGCAATTGCTGCAATCTTAGCTGCTGGTTTAGATGGTATTAAAGGATCTAAGGCTATTTCTCATTTTAAGCCAATCTATGAAGATTTATATAGAATGGATGATGATGGAAGAGAAGCTTTAGGTGTTGATTCACTTCCTGCAGATTTAAATGAAGCTGTAAAAGCATTCAAAAAAGATCAAGTTATTTTAGATGCTGTAGGTGAGCATGTAGCAACTAAATTATGTGAGGCTAAAACTCAAGAATGGAATGAATATCGTCGTCATGTATCTGAATGGGAAATCAAAAGATACATTAAGAGATATTAATCAAAATTTAATTAATAAACAAAATTTTAATGTTTTACAAAATTAAATTCTAGTTTTTAAAAATAATTTAGTTTAAAATTGAATTATTGTTCGATTTAAATAATAATTTTGAATAATATTCGAATTTTAAAATAAAAACACGATTTTTAAATTATTAAAAAACCGTTTTCTCGAATTTTTATACATTTTTATATTGACTTTAAGTTATTTTTAATAGTATAATAAAAGAAATTTTGATAAGCCTATAAAGTGACTATAGAAGGAATCTTAATTTCTAGAGAGTAATCGGTTGGTGTAAAGATTATAATTAAATCCTTTGAATCTACCACTTTGGTGAACCTAATCAGTTCCGTTTGCTACGTTACAGCTTATAAGTTGAGGTTTTTCCTAATTTGGGTGGTACCGCGGATTATAGTTATTCGTCCCTTTCACGAAAGTGATTGGGACTTTTTGTTTATCAAAATTTAAGATAGGTCAAATAAAAGAAAGAAAGTAAAAAGAATTAAAAAGAAAGTATGAGGAGATTATTATGGCAAGAGTATTTAATTTTAGTGCAGGTCCAGCAGTTTTACCAGAAGAGGTATTAAAAGAAGCAGCAGCTGAAATGCTTGATTATGATGGTTCTGGAATGTCAATTATGGAGATGAGCCATAGAACAAAGACATTTGAGAAGGTATTAAATGAAGCTGAGGCTGATTTAAGAGAGATTATGAATATTCCAGATAATTATAAGGTTATCTTTGTTCAAGGTGGTGCAACAACTCAATTTGCAGCTGTTCCTATGAATTTAATGAGTGCTAATAAAAAGGCAGCTTATATTGAAACTGGTAATTTCTCTAAAAAAGCATTCCAAGAAGCTAAGATTTTTGGTAATGCAAGAGTAGTTGCTTCATCTAAAGATAAAAATTATACATATATTCCAGATTGTTCTAACCTTCCTATTGAAGAGGATGATGATTATGTATATATTTGTGAAAATAATACAATCTTTGGAACTAAATTCCATACATTACCTAATACAAAGGGAAAACCACTTGTATCTGACCAATCATCTTGTTTCTTATCAGAACCAGTTGATGTAACTAAATATGGTGTAATTTATGCAGGTGTCCAAAAGAATGTAGGTCCAGCAGGTCTTGCCATTGTTATTATTAGAGATGATTTAATAAAAGAAGATGCAGATTTACAATTCCCTACTCCAACAATGCTTAAGTGGAAAACACAAATTGATGCAAAGAGCTTATACAATACACCAAACTCTTGGGCTATTTATATCTGTGGTAAGGTATTTAAATGGATTAAGAAGCAAGGTGGCTTAGAGGCTATGAAAAAGCTAAATGAGAAGAAGGCTAAAATCTTATATGATTATTTAGAAAAATCTAAATTATTCAAAAATGAGGTTGAAAAGAATTCTCGTTCTATTATGAATGTTGTATTTAGAACAGGTTCAGAAGAATTAGATGCTAAATTTGTAGCTGAAGCAAAAGAAAACAATATTGTGACAATTAAGGGTCATAGACTAGTTGGTGGTATGCGTGCATCTATTTATAATGCTATGCCAGTTGAAGGTGTTGAAGCTTTAGTTAAGTTTATGGAAAAATTTGAAAAGGAGAACGCTTAAAAATGAAGGCTTTTTGTTTAAATAATATTTCAAAGGTAGCCTTAAATACATTAAAGGCTCCTGATAAAACTGTAGATGATGTAAATGATGCTGATTCAATATTAGTTAGATCAGCTGCAATGCATGAATATGAATTACCAAAATCAGTTTTAGCTGTTGCGAGAGCTGGTGCTGGTGTTAATAATATTCCTTTAGATAAATATGCAGAAGAAGGTGTTGTTGTATTTAATACACCTGGTGCTAACGCTAATGCTGTAAAAGAATTAGTTATTGCTGCATCACTTCTTGCAAGCCGTGATATCGTTGGTGGTATTGAATGGGTTAAGGAAAATAAAAATGATGAGGCTATTGCTAAAACTGCAGAAAAGGCAAAAGCGAAATTTGCTGGAACTGAAATTTTAGGTAAAACTATAGCTGTAGTTGGTTTGGGTGTAATTGGTGTTTTAGTTGCTAATGCTTTTGTTGAATTAGGTATGAAGGTTAGGGGATATGATCCATATTTGTCAATCAACAATGCGATGAAACTTAATAAAAATGTTAAATATTATGAAAAGCTTGAAGATACTGTTGCTGGTGCTGATTTTATAACAGTACATGTACCTGCAATGGATTCAACAAAAAAGATGATCAATAAGAAGGTATTTGATAACGCAGCTGATGGTGCTATTGTATTAAATTTTTCAAGAGATACATTAGTTGATGAAGCTGATTTAAAGGAAGCATTAGAATTTGGTAAGATTAAAAAATATGTTACTGATTTTGCTAATCCAAATGTAGTTAATCTTCCAAACACAATTATTCTTCCACATTTAGGAGCTTCAACTGAAGAAGCAGAAGATAATTGTGCATTAATGGCAATTAATGAGCTTAAAGATTTCTTAGAAAATGGTAATATTACTAATTCAGTTAATTATCCATCAATTGGTATGGGTGTTAAACAAGCTCAATATAGAGTTTGTATTAATCATAAAAATATTCCAGGCCAAATTGCTCACTTTACAACTGTAATAAGTGAAAATGGTGGAAACATTACTGATTTTGTTCATAAGTCTCGTGGTGATTTTGCATATTCAATTATTGATGTTGATGGAGACGTAAATGAAGAAGCTTTAAAAGCTTTAGATGGTGTTTATAGGGTAAGAGTGATTTAATATGATGCTAGGTATGCCTCAATTATATGAATTTGATAATATAGAAGATAATTTAAAGCTTGCTAAAGAATTAAATTTAGATTTTATTGAACTAAATTTAAATTTTGGATATTGCCGTAAAGAAATGGAAGCTCATACTGTTTCTGATTTATTAAAAAAATATAATATTAAGGCAACTTTGCATTTCTATGATGAAGCTGATTTAGCTTCATATGATGAGGTTGTAGATGCATATCTTGTATTATTAGACCGTTATTGTAAATTAGGTAAGGGCTACATTGAATCTATGAATATTCATTTATGTCCAGGTCCTGTAGTTACAATTTCAGGTGTTAAAAATTATATTTATGAAAAAGAATATGATGAATATATAAAAAGATTTATCAAAAATCTTCATAAAGCAGAAAAAATATGTAACGATAACGGAATAAGAATGGTAATAGAAAACACAGATAATATTCCTTCATATACCAAAAGAACATATCAAGATTTGTATAAAGAAGGATTTAAATTCTGTTATGACATAGGTCATGATCATTTAAGCTATGATATAGTAGATGAAGTATTAAAAACAGTACCACTTGAATTCCAAGAATTCCATTTCCATGATGGAAAAGATAGAAAAAAATGTCACCTTGCTTTAGGTGAAGGAACAATAGATTTAAAGAAATTTAAAGATTTAACAATTAAGCATAATGCTTGGGTTAATTTAGAAGTTAAACAAGCAAGTGATTTAAGAGTATCTGTTCCATATTTTAGAAATATTAAATAATTAAGAAAGCCAATGAGTGTAAATATATCATTGGCTTTTTTTGTACTTGTTTTTAAGAAAAGAAAAAATTTTAAGAAAAGAAAAAATTTAATTGCATTTCCTTTTATGTGGTGATATAATTAACCACGTGTTTTTTGAAAATGGGGAATTTTGAGAATGAAAAAAATTTTTTTGTGTATTAATATTTTTGCTGCTAGTTTTTCTTCACTTATATGTGAAAAATATGCTAAAAGTGAGTTTTATGTAGATGGAGTCGATGAAGAAGTTTTATTAAAAAATGACATAAGTTCTAATTCTAAAACTTATCCATTTTATGAAAAGATACCAACAGGAGATTCCTATACTTTAAAGCGTAATTATTTTGAACCAACGTATAAAGAAACAGGTAGTTTATGGTGGAAAAAGTATTATAAAACTGAGTACTATAAAGTTTTAGGCTATGATGTATATGTTTATTTGGCTCAATTAACACCATCTGCACTATATGATTCTTCAAATAGTTCAGGTATGACAATTTCAGTTACAAATACAATTACAGTTGAAGAAACAGATTCTTATTCAACATCTGTTAATTTAGGTTTTGATTGTAAAATGGAAGATAAGGGCTTTTCATTAGGATTGTCTAGAACTCATTCGCAATCTATTACTTATTCATCATCACTTTCTTCAACTGTTAGTTATACACTTGATTCTAACGATCAAACTGGATGGTATTCAATTCAATCGATTTTAACTGCAGAAGTTATTATGTGTAAAATCAGCTCTAAAACAAATAAAAAAGCTGAGTATTCATTTGATCATAGATCATTCTTTTTAAATTATTATTCTGAAGTACCAGGTACAATATTATATAGAACGGATAAACAACACTAATGAAAAAATATCGTATATATTTATTTGTTATTTTGATTATGGCTATTTTAACTTCTTGTGGTAAGACAGAACATAAGTTATATGGTGGTGATACATTATATGTTTCGACTTATGTTAGAAAAAATGAGGTTGAGATTATCTTACCTTTAATAACTAATTGGAAATTTAAAGAAATTGAAATGAAAAAAATTGAATCAAATATTGATAATATTAACTATTCTTTTTTTTGTGACGAAGAATCAACAGATTCTTATAAAAAACATTATTTATTTTTTGGAAAAATTACCTTGAAAAATTTAACTAATGAAGAGTATGAGATTAATAAAATGATTTTTAATATTGATAATCAAGAATTTTCGTATATTCCAAATGTGTTAAAAATAAAAAAATATGAATCTTGTGATAACGTTATGATTCGATTATCATCATGTAAAGAGATTTCGCCCCATGTGATAGGCTCTATTTACTATAAAGAAAAAATTTATAAAGAAACTATGAAATACGAACATACAATGGATTTTGCATTAAGTAATTTGTTTTTGGGTGAAACAAAAATTGATTCTTTAGGTATATATTACAATGGTGAAAAAAATATGAAATTTGACATATATATGCCAGAATTTGATAGTGATTCATTAATTTTTTATACATATTCATTGATTCTTAAATATTATATAGATGGAAATGAATATGTATCTTTTAATGAATACAATGGTCATTTAATTAATACTTATACAAATAATAATTTTAAAAAATATGTAAATGAAGTGATATAATGCTTAGTTTTAAAAAGGTTAAAAAAAAATACTCAAATTTTGAATTAAATATCAACAATATAGTAATAAATGAAAAAGACTTTGTTGTTGTTCAAGGGAAAAGTGGAAGTGGTAAGTCCACTTTTTTGAATATTGCTGGATTGCTTGATAAGAATTTTAATGGTTTATATTGTTTTGATGGCCTTGATATAAAAAGTATTAATTCTTTTGAAAAAGCAAAATTACGAAATGAAAAAATCGGTTTTGTATTTCAAAGTTTTAATTTGATTCCAAACTTATCTGTTAAGGATAATATCTTACTACCATATAAGTATTCATCTAAAAAAATTAATTTAGATTACTTTGATAAGGTAGTTAAAAAAATTGAAATTTTTCATTTGCTTGATAAAAAAATTGATGAATTATCAGGTGGTGAAAAGCAAAGAGTCGCTTTTGCTCGTGCAATTATATTGGAACCTAAATATATACTTGCTGATGAACCTACTGGAAATTTAGATTCTTATAATTCGGATATTATTATTAATGAACTTATTGCATATAACCAAGAAGGACACACGGTTATTTTAATTACGCATAATGAAAAATTTTATAGTATTGGAAATAGAAATTTTATTTTAGATGGGGGTAGACTTTATGAGAAAACCAACTAAAATTGAAATTGTATCTAATATAATTATCATGCTAATGATTACAACTGTATCAGTGGTATTTCTTCTAGCTGACTCATTTAAAAATCAAAAATATAAAAATATAGAAATTTATAAAAATGAACAATTGATAACTGCGTCATTTAACTCTAACGAATTTGGATATAATAGTATTAATCAAAAATTTTCTTATAAAAAAACAGTTATGTATAATTATGATTATTATATATATCGCGAAAAAAGTTATAATATAATATCTGTTTGTGAATTAGATGATAGTTTCATTTTTCCTTCATATACTGATAATTGTTGGTATAAAGCGAAACTTTTATATGGAAGCGGAAAACTGGAAGATGGAATTATAATAGATGAAGTTACATCTATTAATATATTTGGTAAAATTAATTCTGTTGGTGAAAAAATTATTTTAAATAATGAATCAAATAATATAGATTTTACAGTTACTGGGGTTATTAGTTCAAATTCTAATCATGATAATAATATAATTTTTATTAATGATAGAAATAAACCTGGAATGAATCCTATTAATCCTAATTATGATTTGAGCAATAAATCATTTTATTATTGGTTTTTAGTTTCTAATGTGAAACAAATAGAAAATTTAACAAATTATCTAAGGGTTTTGAATGATGTTAATACTGAAGATTTCTCAATCAAAAATTATTTTCTTTTGAAAAAAGAAGTGGATGCCAGTTTTGGTGAATCGATTAAAACATTTTTAGCATTAAGCATAATGTTAATATTTATAAGTGTTGTAGTTGAAGTTTTGTGTGTATATATTATTTACAATAATAAGAAAAAAGAATATTCTATTGAGATGGCTCTCGGAGCAAGTTTTTTGGATATAACTAAGGAAATTGTATATACATCGTATTTTTATACATTTTTAAGCATTTTTATATCTACATTAATATCAAATATTGGTTTATATATTTATTGTCTTAATGATGATAATTATTTATATAAGCTTTCTTTTATAACAATTAGTATTACTTTTTTATTACCAGCGTTAATTTCATTTATTGCAAATATTTTTTCTGGCTTTATTTTGGGTAAAAAAAATTTGATTGAAATGTTAAAAAATGACTGATTTTTCTGGCTGAAAAATTTAATTGATTATAAATTAAAAATAACACTTTATTACATGTGATTCTAATTGTTTTATGAGTAGTGACTATTTTGTAATTGTGAATATTAATAATGATTTTTGGTTATTCTTGTGGTTAGCCTTTTATTGAATCGTTAACAAAATTAAAAAAGATATTGTAATTTTAAAAACACTATGTTAAAATATCAAAGTAACTAACTATGACTTATGAAAGTCATGGCATTAAGGAGGAAGAAAACATGAAAAAAGGAATTCATCCAGAATACAAGACTGTAAAGGTAACTTGTACTACATGTGGTAACGTATTTGAAACTGGTTCAACTTTAAATGAAATCAGAGTTGATACTTGTGCAAACTGCCATCCATTCTATACTGGTAAGCAAGCATTTGCTCAAGCTGATGGTAGAATTGAAAAGTTCAATAAGCGTTACGGTTTAAAGAAGTAAGATATTAATGGGGCCTTGTTGGCCCTTTAATTTTTTAAAGAGGTGGTTTTATGTATGAATTACATCATTTAAAAGGAAATACATATTATATAGATGGACCTACTAATTGTGGTGTTTATGTTTTAAATGAAAATAAGGATGTTTTATTATTTGATTGTGGAACAGCTGAAGATGGTCCAAAGATATATAATGCATTAGAAAAAAATGGAATGCATGTAACACATTTAGTTTTTTCTCATTGCCATGCAGATCATTCAATGGGATGTCATTATATATACGAAAGAACTCATTGCAAAATGATTGCATCTAAGGTTGAAAGAGGATTCTTTAGAGATGCAACATTAGATAGAGGATTCTTATATGGTGGATATCCTTTAGATGAATATGATTCTAAATTAATGCATGTTGATTCTAATGATGAAATTTATTCATTAAAGGAATTACCAGAAGGTGTTGAATTTTTCCATCTTCCAGGTCATCATTTTGGTATGATTGGATTAAGAACATCTGATGATGTATACTTTGTTGCGGATACATTAGGTTCAATAGATTTAATTGAAAGAGCTCATATATTATTAATTTATGATGTCAAAGGATATTTAGAATCATTAGATTTTGTTAAATCTTTAGATGGTAAGATAGTTGTACCTTCACACAATGAAGTAACAGATCATATTGCTCCTATTGTTGATTTTAACAAAAGTAATATTTACGATATCATTGATATTTTAAAGGACTTTTTAAAGGAAGAACACAATTGTGTTGAATGTACATCTTATATATTTGACTATTTTGAATTAAAGATTACATATAATAAATATTTAATTATTTTATCAACTATTAGAAGTTATTTATCATATATGTCTAATGCTAAAATGATAAAGAATTATTTTAAGGATAATAGATTAGTATTTAAAGCAGAAGCCTAGATATAACTAGGCTTTTTCTTTACGATTTCATATTTTATAATTAGTTGCAATATGTTTGTTGAATAGATAGTTGAAAATTATTGATGATTTTATTTTTTTTGATATAATGAATAAGAATGCATTCAAAAATTTAAAAAAAAGGAAAGTAAAAATGAAAAGGAAAAAATTATTAATAGGAATTGGATTGGTTTTTACATTTACTTTATGTGGGGTAAAGTCCAATGCTGAAACAGTTGAACATATGTATGAAGCATCAGATTTTTGCAGCAAATCAGCTGATCTTCATTATGAAAATGAACTGAAAATAGACGAATTATATGATTATGTTGACTATGTTCCAATTTATAATGATGGAAGAAATCCAGTGAATGAAGGAAAGTATGTTAATGTTAAATGGACAAAATATAGTTGGATTTCATATAAACATATTACGTGGTGTGATTATATAGTTTTACCTAAATATGTGTATTCCATTTATCAAGTTGGTGTTGTTGATGCACCATATTGGAGTGAAACACCTAAATTGTATTACGCTGATTTTACATCGGAAATCGATTTTAATACTACTAGAACAAAGGTAGACACATATGAAAATTCTTTGAAAAAAACTTTATCTAATGAGTTTGGCGGAAAAATTAATTTTGGAGCAGATTTTCAATTGGGTGATACTTTTACACATACTTATGAGGAAAATTTCTCTTCAAAGCACGAAATAGTTGAAGCAAGCGGAAGAAGCGAAAAGGTAAAATTATGGGGAGATGGTTTTTATTGCTCACAAAGAAGAGCCACTTATAAATTGTATATAGTTTTGGCTTTTGAAGCTGAATATGAAAGAACAGAAAGAGTACAACGAGTAATGTTATATAACGATAGAATATATACATTTAAGCCAAAAGGTTATAGGTATAAAGGAAAAAGTCTTCAATTTGAATATTCTGGAAGTTGTTATGACGCTTTAAGTAGATATTTGTTTGATGATGATGGTAATTTCTATTATGTTCCAAAAAAAGATTCAATAACTTATAAGGATAATTTTATTTACTTATAATTATAGAAAGAGGTAAATCATGGTTTTGTTTAAAAATTGTTCCTTTGAATATAGCAAGAAAGAAAAGGTTATTGACAATTTTTCTTTTAAATTTGAAGATAAAGGCATTTATGCTTTGGTTGGGAAATCAGGATCAGGTAAAACAACAATTTTAAATTTAATAGCAGGTATAATAAAGCCAAGTGATGGATCTATATTATATAGTAATGAAATTAATAATATTACATCATCTATCTCATATATCTTCCAAAATGATAATTTATTTGGAAATTTAACTGTTTTAGAGAATATAAATATTTTTGTAGGTATTACACAAAAAAATATAGCTCTAGATGAAATAGATAATGTTTTAGTTAAATTAGGTATAAAAGAGTATAAAAATAAAAAAGTGTCAGATATTTCTGGTGGTGAGCGACAAAGAGTATCAATTGCAATTGCTTTGTTGAAAAAGTCTAAAGTGATATTAGCTGATGAGCCATGTGCATCACTTGATTCTGAAACATCAAAAGAAATAATGGATATATTTAAAGAATTATCTAAAGAGAAGCTAATAATTATTTCTTCACATAATTTAGAAATTGTTAAAGAATATTGTTTGAATATAATTGAATTTCCGTTGAAAACAAATTATATAATTGATGATTCATCTATAGGATTTAAAACAATAAAAAATGAAGGTCATTCTTTATCGTTTAATAATATTATCAAAACATATTTTAAAGTTTTTGGGCACAAAATATCTTTATGTATATTGTCATTCATTATGTTTACTATTGTCATTTCATTATGTATTTTTTCACTTTCTGTTGCTGGAATTAATGAAGAAAAAATAATGGTAAATAAAATAGTTAATGATGATATTACAGATGTTTTTGTTTCAGGAGAAACTAACTATTTGCCTGAACATGTGACTCAAGAAGGATTAAAATATTTGAATGATAATTGGAATGTTTATATTTTTGGTGGTGTTGATAAAGAAATATCTGATTATTATGATATTAATGCCATAAAAAAAGTTGTTTTGGATGATAGCTTGGATGACTATGTCATTCAAATGACTGATTATTCTTTATATAATTTAAGATTTTATGATGCTATTAATTTTAATCAACCATCAGAAATGATAGGGAAAAAAATCAAAGTTAATTTTTATGGTAAAGAATTATTTTTAGATTTAGGAAGTATCATTGAAACTAAGGCTGGAAATAAAATAAAAAACAAAGAATCTTTTTCGTATTATATGGATTCATCTAAAATGAACGGAGTTTATAGCTATTTAAAAATTAATTCAAAAACTTATTTTGATATTTGTGAATTATCACCTTCAAATACTAATTATGATATACAATATGTTGATGGGATAGAATGTTCATTAGTTGATTATGATGATAATCTTGAGAATAATGAAATAACTATTTCTAGCCATCTTTTAAATCAAATTGAAAATATACAAAATAAAAAATATAGTATAGGTGATAAAATTGTTTTAACGTTAACATCTACTAAAAATGTATCATCTGTTCAAACATTTATTATTAAGAATATAATAGATTTAATATATGATACTTTATCAATTTCATCAGATGTTAATACCTATGATTTTAGATTTAATTTATCATCAGTAAAAAATGCTAAAAATTATTATTTTAAAACAAGCGATATAGATATTGATGAAGTTGTTCATTTGATTTATGCTAATAATTCATTGAGCATTCATTTTCATGAAGATTCAATAATTGATTATTTTTCTCAGGATTTAACTTATTTTAAGAATGTATCATCTATTTCAATTGTAATAACCTCAATATTACTTATGGCCTTGTTAAGCTATTCTTTTATTTCAATGTATAATCTTAATAAGAAGTATTATTTATTATTATTTTTGTATGGTATGAAGAAAACAAATTCTTTGATATTTATGATGTTTGATGTATTACCATCATTTATTATTTCTTTAATAGTTGGAAATATAATTGGTAGAAAAATATGTGTGTTATTTGATCAAATGGTTTTACCTAAAACATCTTTGAATATAATAAATAGTTTTAATTTGTATATATCATTAAGTACAAGTTTTATAATTTTAGCTCTCACATTTATTTTTATTATATTATTTTACTTGATTTTAATTAATAAGAAGAATAAATCTTACATAGGCTTATAATTATGATAATAAACACCTTAATTATTGAACTAATAATTTAAGGTGTTTTTTATTTTTTTTCTTTTTAAAAATATATTAATATGATATAATCATATTACGATTTTTAAGGAGAAATAGTTATGAATTATTATGATAATAAAAAGGGTTGGATTGAAGTAATTACAGGTCCTATGTTTGCTGGAAAAACAGAAGAATTGTTAAGAAGAGTTAAAAGAATGGATTACGCTAAGAAAAACTATATTGTTTTTAAGCCTGTTATTGATAATAGATATTCAAAGGATGAGGTTGTAAGCCATAATAAGAAAAAAACTGGTGCCATTAATATTCAACATGGCTCAGAAATAAAGCGTCATATAAAGCCTTCAACTCAAGCTGTAGTTATTGATGAGGTTCAATTCTTTGATGAATCATTAATAAAATATGTTCAAGAGCTTGCTGATAGTGGCTTAAGAGTTATTTGTGCTGGATTAGATACTGATTTTAAAGCAGAACCATTTGAAATGACTGCAAAGCTTATGGCTGTTGCTGAAGATGTTACAAAATTAACTGCAATTTGTTGTAAATGTGGTGATGCAGCAACAAGAACTCAAAGAATTATTGATGGAGTGCCAGCATATTATGATGATCCAGTTATTTTAGTTGGTGCAAATGATTCTTATGAGGCAAGATGTAGAACTTGTCATGAGGTTTTATTCCGTGGAAAGAAATGATGAATATTATATGCGTCAAGCTTTAAAGGAAGCTTTGAAGGCAGATAAAATAGATGAAGTTCCAATTGGATGTGTAATTGTACTTAATGGGAAAATTATAGCAAGAGGCTATAATAAAAGAGAAAAGCTTGAAAATAGTCTTGCCCATGCTGAAATTGTTGCGATAAATAAGGCTTGTAAAAAGATTAATTCTTGGAGACTTGAGGATGCAACAATGTATATCACATTAGAACCTTGTGTTATGTGTAGTGGTGCAATTATTCAATCAAGAATAAAAAAAGTAATTTATGGAGCATATGATTATAGATTTGGTGCTCATAAAAGTATAATAAATTTATTTGATGTTAAATTTAATCATCAAGTTGATATTAAAGGTGGACTTTTAGAAGAGGAATGCTCAAATCTTATTAAAGACTTCTTTAAAAGATTAAGAGTTGAAAAGAAGAACCTTTTATGATAGAATACTTTTGTCCCGAGTCAATTGTTTACGGTGAACCAGGTCAGGACCGGAAGGTAGCAGCCTTAAGCTTGTAGGTGATGTGGCTTGGGCGCTTTTTTTATTTATAGATAAAAAATAGGTATTCACTTTTAAAGCGAATACCTATTTTAATTATTAAAGCTTTTCAACTGAAAAACGTGTATAATTATCAACTACATAAGTAGTTAGATTTTCTTCAGTAGTAAAAACTTCATCGATTTCAACATTTAAGTCAAAAAGTACTTTATCTAAATATTTGAATGCTTTTAAAGAATTTTTGAAGCATTTTGTCTTAATAGGACGTTTATTATATATTCCTGAAACTTGATATAAATTCATAGTCTACCTCCAATTTATTTATCAAACAGCATATATAATACTCTTTATTTTCATGATTTCAAATTGAAAAACGCTATCAATGATAGGAAAATGTTTACAATCTATTAAAAATAAAAAGGAATGCGTTTGCATTCCGTTTTTTAT
>JAFXUP010000128.1 GCA_017524905.1 Acholeplasmatales bacterium
AAAAATATTTGAAGCTCATCCTTATTTAAATACCATTTTATTTCAAGATGAAGATGGTAAAATTTATAAAACAATAGTAGATGATAAGGTAAATATTGAATATAAAGAGGTATCTAAATTAGATATTAAGCCTTATCCTTTTAAGCTTTTAAATAATCATTTATATTATTTATGCATATATAAATATAAAGAAGAATTTTATTTAGATTTAGATTTCCATCATATTATATTTGATGGTACATCTTTTAAATTATTCATAGATGAGCTTATTGCTTTATATGAAGGAAAAAAGATTTTAAAGGAAGAATATAATGCAAATGATTTTGCATTAGATGAAGAAAAAGCTTTAAAATCTAAAGAATATGATAAAGCTAAGTCCTATTTTGAAAAGATGATTGTTGATCCTGAGGTTGATTCAACAATTGTTTATGATAAAAACGATGGAAAAATTGAATATAAAAATTATAATGCAAAGCTTAAGATAAAAGATGATGATATTAAAAAAATAACTAAAAAGCTTAATATTAAAACATCATCATTCCATTTAGCTTCTTTTTCTTATTTATTATCTAAAATGAATATGGATGATAAAGCCTTATTTTTAACTGTAAATAACGGTAGAACAGAAAAGATTAAGAATAATTTTGGTATGTTCGTTAAAACATATCCATTCTATTTAGAATATAAGGATACTGTTAGGGATTATTTATGTGCTGCAAATGAAGAACAGGTAAATAGTATTAATAATTTATTATATCCATTCTCTTCATTAGTTAAGGATTTAGGTATTACAGCTAATATTTTATTTGCATATCAAGGTGATTTTTTCTATAAATCTAGATTTGAAGGTAAGGACATTTATGCATCTGAAGTCAAAAGAAAAGATGGTAAAGAAAATATTTCTATTGAGCTTCATAGAGATAATAATGAATATCTTATTTGGGTTGAATATAGAGCTGATTTATATGAAGAAGAATCTATTAAAAATTTAGTTTCATTATTTGATAAGGTAGAATCTGAATTCTTAATTAAAGATAAATTAGCTGATATTAATTTAATTACAGATGATATGATGAAAAAATTAGATCAATTTAATGATGTTTCCTCATCATATATTGATTATAATAATTCAATATTAGATTCATTTAAAAAGGCTTCTAAGAATTATCCAAATAATTATGCAGTTATTTTTAAGGATAGAAAATATACATATAAAGATGTTGATATTTTAAGTAATAAATTAGGAAATGAATTAATATCTTTAGGTGTTAAAAAAGAAGATGTAGTATCAATTTTAATCAAAAAGAGCGAATATATTGTTATTGCATCAATAGGTGTTATTAAATCAGGTGCTGCATATCAACCACTTGACCCTACCTACCCAGAGGAAAGATTAAATTTTATGGTTAAGGATTCAAGTGCGAAGATTCTAATTTTAGATAGAGATTTAGACCATATTATTGATTTTAAAGGAAAAAAGATTTATGTCGATGAAATATCAAGCTTTAAAAATGATAAGGATACTAATATTAAATTAAATCCAAATGATTTATTTATAATGCTTTATACATCAGGTTCTACAGGTCTACCAAAGGGTGTTATGCTAGAACATGGTAATATTAATACATTTGTATCATATTTTAATAAGGCTTATGATGTTAATCAAGAATCTCGTATGGCAGCATATGCTTCATATGGATTTGATGCTGATATGATGGATTTATATCCAGCCTTAACAAGTGGTGCGTGTGTTTATGTAATTCCAGAAGAATTAAGATTAGATTTAGTTAAGCTTGGTGAATTTTATAATGAAAATAAAATAACTCATAGTTTAATTACAACTCAGGTTGGTCGTCAATTTGCATCTGAAATTGAAGTTAAATATTTGAAGCATTTCTTTGTTGGTGGCGAAAAGCTAGTACCAATTGAGCCTCCTAAAAATTATGTTTTTCACAATGCTTATGGTCCTACAGAAGGAACAGTTTTTTGTACTGAAAAAATAGTTGATAAATTATATTATAGAGTTCCTATTGGTGCTAATTTAAATACATATAAATTTTATGTTTTAGATAAAAATATGAAAAGATTACCACCATTAGTTACAGGTGAGCTTTATATTTCAGGACCTCAGGTTGCAAGAGGATATTTAAATAGAGATAAGGAAAATAAAGAAGCATTTTTAACTAATCCATTTGATAATGATCCTTTATATAAGAGATTATATAAAACAGGAGATATAGTTAGATTATTACCAAATGGTGAGGTTGATTTTATAGGTAGGAAAGATGGACAGGTTAAAATTAGAGGATTTAGAGTTGAATTAACTGAGGTTGAAAAGGTGATAAGAGAATTTCCTAATATTTTAGATGCTACAGTTAAGGATTTTACTGACCCAGCTGGTGTTAAATTTATTTGTGCTTATATAGTTTCAAACGAGAAAATTGATATTAATGCATTAAATAAATTTATTTCATCTAAAAAGCCACCTTATATGGTTCCAGCTTATACTATGCAAATAGATAAGATTCCTTTAAATCAAAACCAAAAGGTTAATAAAAAAGCTTTACCTTTACCTGAATTAAAGGTAGAAGAAAAGGTAATGCCAGAAAATGATTTAGAGCGTGATGTTTATAATATTATTAAGGATGTTTTAGGTCATGAATCATTTGGTGTTACAACTAATTTATATGAAGCAGGCTTAACAAGTGTTTCATCTATTAGATTAACTATTTTATTATCTAAAAAATTTAAATGTGATGTAAGTAATGATGATTTAGTTTCTAATCCGACTATTAAAGAATTAATTAATGCCTTAGGAAGTAAGAATGAAGAAATTAAATTTGAAAAATTAGATTCATATCCTATAACAAAAACTCAAGAAGGTATTTTTGTAGAATCAGTTTCTATTCCTGATTCAACAACATATAATATTCCTTTCTTATTTAAATTAAGTAATAAGATTGATTTAAATAAATTAAAGGATGCGATTATTGAAACAATTAATAATCACGAATATTTAAAAACAAATTTATGTATGACTGATGATGGAGATATTAAAGCTTTAAGAGAAGAAAGAGAAGCTATAGTATCTATTTTAAGCGTAGATAAATTAGATAAGAATTCATTAATTAGACCTTTTGAAATTTTAAATGGTAATTTATATAGAGCTGAAATTTATAAAACAAAGGAAGCTAATTATTTATATTTAGATTTCCATCATATTATTTGTGATGGTACAAGTGAAGCTATTATTTTAAATGATATTAATAATGCTTATTTAAATAAAGAATTAGAAAAAGAAGAATTCACAGGCTTTGAGGTTGCCTTAAATGAAAAAGAATTATTAAAATCTGATAAATTAGCTAAATCTAAAGAATTTGTTAGTAATTTATTAAAGGATATTGATGGAGAATATTTAATTAAAAAGGATTTAAAGGTTAAAAAGGAATCTAAATTAAGATCATTAGATTTTAATTTAAATATTAATTTAGATAATTTAACTAAATATATTAATGATAATAAATTAACATTTAATGCTTATTTTAATTTTGCCTTTGCCTTTACATTATCAAAATATTTATATAAATATGATTCACTTTATGTAACTATTTATAATGGTAGAAATCAAGCTAAATTAAATAATACAGTATCAATGCTTGTTAAAACATTACCTGTTTATATTAAATATACCGAAGAAGATAATGTTTTAAATAAAATTAAGGAAATGAAGGATAATTTATTAGGATTACAAGCTAATGATTTATATTCATTTGCGGATATTTCAAAGGACTTTGATATAAAGGCTGACATAATGTTTGCATATCAAGGTGATAATTTTACATTTGATAAAATAGGTGGAGAGCCTGTTGATGTAATATTATTAGAATCAGATACACCAAAGAGTGCCTTTGGTTTAGATGTTTTCTTAGAAAAAGGTATTTTTAGAGCTCATTTTGAATTTGATGAAGCAATTTATAATGATTATACTATTAATTCATTTAAGAGATTATTTGAGCTTGTTTTAAATGAATTAATGGTTAAAAAAACTATTAATGAAATTAATTTATTACCTGAAGAGGACTTAAAATTCTATAAAGAATTTAATTCATCAAAAGAACCTATTCCTGATATTTCATTTAATAAGCTAGTTGAAAAGCAAGCTTTATTAAATCCAGATAAGATAGCTGTAATAGGAAAAGGTGGCGAATTTACTTATAAGGAATTTAATGAAAATTGTAATAAGGTTGCCCATAAGCTAATTGATGAAGGTGTAAAGCTTGAAGATAAAGTAATTATGCTTATGCCAAGAATAGCTTTAGCGTATGTTGTAAGACAAGGTATTATTAAATCAGGTGGCGCATTTGTTCCAATTGATCCTAAATATCCTTTAGATAGAATTGAATATATTATTACTAATTCTGGTGCTAAATATTTAATTTCTACAAAAGAAATAATTGAGGATAAAAAAGAATTAATTAAAAATACAAAGGTTAAAGCATTTGATATCTTAGATATTATGAAATCTAATAAGATATTAAATCCTGATGTTTTAATTCCTTCAAATAGCTTATGCTATATTATTTATACATCTGGTTCTACAGGTAAGCCAAAGGGTGTTATGATTAGTCATCATAATCTAGTAAATTATGTTTTAGATGGTTCTAATATTGGAACTAAGCTTTATAGAAATATTAAAGGTGGCGCAATTGGCTGTTCATTTGCATCATTAAGCTTTGATGCTTCACTTCAGGAAGAATGTGTTCCTTTATCACATGGCTATACTGCAGTTATCGCAACTGAAGAGGAAATTGAAAACCCATTAAAGCTTGCTGAAACTTTAAATAAGTATCATGTAAATATTATGTTTATGACTCCATCTTTTGTATCTAATTTTATAGATATTAAAGAATTTGTAGATGCTATTAAAAATTTCAGTGTTTTAGATATGGGAGCTGAGGCAGTACCTGTTGAATTATGTCAAAAGCTAAGACAATTAGGTGTAAAGGCTGATATTTATAATGGCTATGGTCCTACTGAAACAACTATTACTTGTACATATCACCATGTAACAGATGAATATGTAACAATTGGTAAACCATTTGCTAATACAGAAATTTATATGCTTGATAAAGCTGGTCATATCCTACCAATTAATGCCATTGGTGATTTAACTATTGCTGGTGATTCAGTTGGTATGGGTTATTTAGGATTACCTGAAAAGACAAAAGAAAACTTTATCGAAATTTTTGGTAAAAAGGCATATCGTTCTGGTGATTTAGCAAGATATAACAATGATGGTAATATTGAATTCTTTGGTAGATTAGATAATCAAGTTAAATTAAGAGGATTAAGAGTTGAGCTTGATGAAATCGAAAAGGTATTAAATAGCTATCCTAATATTTCAAGAAGTATTATTTTAGTTAAAACTAATCAGGTTGATGGTGATTATTTAGCAGCATATTTTACAGCATCTAAAGAAATTGATAAGGACGATTTAACCCGTCATATGGCTAAATCATTAACTCCTTATATGGTTCCTAAGGTAATGATGCAGTTAGATAGAATTCCTTTAACTCCAAATGGAAAAATAGATAAGAAGGCATTACCTGAAATTGAAGTTAAAAAGGTTGATAAGAAGGTTACTAAACGGGCAAATGAATTAGAAGCTAAGCTTTGTGAAATTTTTGCTAAAGCATTAGGAGAAGAATCTGTTGGTGTTGATGAAGACTTCTTTGATTTAGGTGGTACATCTTTATCTGCATCTAAGGTTGCAATGCTTGCATTAAAGGAAAATCTTCCTATTGCATATAAGGATATTTTTGAATATTCAACTGTATTAGAATTAGAAGAATATATTAATTCATTAAATGGAAAAGAATCTAAAAAAGAAGAGGATACTACACTAGTTGAATATGAATCTTTAAAATATAATAATGTTAAATATATTGATGAAATAAAAGAAGAAAGACCTTTAGGTACTGTTTTACTTACAGGTGCAACAGGCTTCTTAGGTATCCATGTGTTTAAAGAATTATTAGATTTAAAAAAGAAAATGTATTTATTAGTAAGAAGTAAGGGTATTGAGGCTAAGAAGAGATTAGAAGGCTTAGTAGCTTATTATTTTGATGAACCATTTACAGATTTAATTGATAAATATGTAACTATAATTGATGCTGATATAATTGATGAGGATTTAGAACAAAAACTTAATAAGATTAATGTTGATACAATTATTAACTGTGCAGCAATTGTTAAGCATTTTTCATCTGATGATATTATTGAAAGAATTAATGTTGGTGGTGTTAATAATTTAATTGATATAGCTTTAAAGAAAAAGATTAGATTAATTCAAATATCAACATTAAGTGTTGCTGGTGAAAATATTGATGATAAATTTGAATCAACATTTAAGATTAAAGAAAATATGCTATCATTTGGTCAGGATATTTCAAATAAATATGTTCATTCAAAATTCACTGCTGAAAAGAATATATTAGAAGCTATTGATAAAGGATTAGATGCTAAGATTATAAGAGTTGGTAATCTAATGGGAAGAAATAGTGATGGTGAATTCCAAGCAAATTCTATTACAAATGGCTTTATGAGAGATTTAAGAGGATATGCTGTTTTACATAAATTCCCTGTAAATTCAATGGATATAGAAGTCGATTTTTCTCCAATTGATGAGGTAGCTAAAACTATATTAAAGCTTTCAACAACAAATTCAAAATTCACTCTTTTCCATAGTGCAAATTCTCATATGATTCAAATGGGTGATATTATTTATGCTATGAATTTATTAGGATTTGATATTAAGGTTGTAAGTGATAAAGAATTCATTGAATCAATGAAGGAAATGATGGCTGATGAAGAGAAGAATATGCTTGTTTCATCCTTAATTTCATATTCATCAAGTGATGCCCATGTTCATTCATTTATAGGATCTGATAATGAATTTACAAATAAGGCTTTATATCATTTAGATTATAAATGGCCTATAACAGATAAAGTTTATTTAACTAAGGCAATTGAAGCATTAATGACATTAGGCTTCTTTGAAAGAAAGGATCAATAAAGTTGTCTATGGAAAGAAATGCGAAATTAATTAATAAAAAATTTATACAATATCTAATACCATCTATTTTAACTATCTTTGCGATGCAATTTGCATCGCTTTTAGATGGTATATTAGTTGGTAATTTAATAGGATCAACCGCTCTTTCAGCATCATCTATGGCTGTGCCTATCCTATATATTATACAAATGCCAGGATTAGCCTTAGGTGTAGGTGGTTCTATTGTGGTTGCATCTCTTTTAGGAAAAAGAGATTTAGATAAAGCTAATAAAGCTTTTTCTGCCTGCTTAATTTATGGAATTGGGGTGTCTTTAATTTTTACAATTTTAGCTCCAATTATCTCAAGACCAATTTCTAATTTATTCGCACCTGATTTAAAGGAAGATATATATCAATATGTATTTATATCACTTTTAACAGATCCAATTATTGTTTTTGCGTTATTAATAACATCATTTATGAATGTTGATAATAATCCAAGATTATCTACAATTTATTTTATCTTAGCTAATATAGTAAAAATTAGTTCAATGTTTTTATTTATTAGTGTATTTAAATGGGGAATGTATGGTGCGGCTTTATCAACAGGATTTGGTTTTTTAGTTGGTGGAATAGTAGTTTTTAAATATGCTTTTTCTAAAAAAAGAATGCTAAAATTTACATTTAAAATAAAAAATACATTTGCTGATTTAAAGGAATCATTAAAGGCATCAGGTTCCTTAGCAGTTAACTTTTTATTAACTGCAGTGCAAATGTCTGTTATTAATATTGTTATTGGTAAGCTTGTAACAAGCGTTGCTGATTTGGCTATTTATGGATTAATATGCAATATGGTTTTTGTTTTTGATTTAATATCAGGAGGAATAATAGGTGTTATTCCTACAATGTGTGGTATCTTTAATGGAGAAAAGGATATATATTCATTAAAATCAATTACTAAAAAAATTTATTTATTAAATATAGCATCAGCAATTATAATAACTATTTTGATATTCACACTTCCAAATGTTTATTCTATAGTATTTGGATTTAATGATCCAGCTTACGAGGATAGAGCTAATTTAATTATTAGAATATTTGTATTCTCATTTATTCCTTATGAATTAAATCGTTTCACAACAAGCTATTATCCTTCAGTGAATTATAATTTACCTTCTTATGTAACTGTATTTTTAAGAGAATTCTTATTAGTATTACCTTTATCATTATTCTTATTATATGGTGATGGTATAAAGGGTTATGCAATTGCTCAGGTTTTAACTGAAAGCTTAACAGTTATAATCACATATGTTTTTATATTTATATATGAGAAAAAAAGAAAAGTTGGTAAGGGTATTTTCATGATTGATGATATTAATTATTTATCTTATGATATATCAATTGATAATAATATTGATAATGCTTCTATTGTATCTAGTGAAATTGCTGATTTCTGTATCAAAAATGAAATAGATAATAGAAGCGCTCAAATGATAAGCTTAGCTGCTGAAGAAATGATTTCTAATATAATTGTTTATGGTTATAAAAATAAAAAACAAAAATTTATTGATATTAATTTAAAGAAAATTGATGATACATTAATATTGCGTATTAGAGATGATGGAATGCCATTTGATCCAACTAAGTATAAAAATGATGAGAATTTAGAATATACAACAAGTGGAATCAAGCTTGTGGAAAAGATAACTAATAAAATGATTTATATGAGAATTTTAAATTTAAATAATACTGTTTTTGAAATAAATTTAGGAGGAAAAAAATATGGAAATTAAAGTATTAAAAAATGATAATATCGTAATTGAATTAAAAGGTAGATTAGATACAACAACATCTCCACAATTAGACCAAAAGGTTAAAGAAATTGAAATTGATAAGAATTTAGTTATTATCGATTTTAAGGAATTAGAATATATTTCATCTGCAGGATTACGTGTCTTACTTGCAATAAAAAAGATGCTAGAAGCATCTGGTAAAAAATTAGAAATTCATAATGTTAATGAAGTAATTTTAGAAGTATTTAATGTTACAGGATTTATAAATGTTTTAAATGTTAAATAGAAAGTAGTGATATTATGCGCTCTATTCGTTTAAAAATACTATTAATAGGGGCAATAGCTACTACATTAATGCTAGTAACAGCTCTATTTATTAGCTATGGATTTTACTATAGAGGAACAAAAACTGAATTGTTAAATAATATTGATTCAGTTTTAAGAGAAACAAAATACGAAATTGAAGATGATTATGAATATATTGAAGATATTACTGCGGTAGTAGAGTATATTAATAATAATTATACTGAAACAGAAGAAACCTTTGATGACCCAGCTAAAGCTAAAGCATATTATAAGGAAAAATATTCAAGCTTATATTCTGCTCCAGCTGGCTTAATTGGATTTTCAAAATTAAATGGTCAATATAATTCAGTATTATCATTATTAAAAAGTAAATCTATTGCCTCATCATCAACTGTTTATTTAGCAATATTTGATTTTAAGACAAATAAAATAATATATGTTGCTGATTCAAGAGATTCAAATGATACAAATATTTATTATTATCCAGGCTCAGCCTATGATTTTACTTCTGATGCATCATCATATATAGATCAATTAAGCTCAACTGGTAATTATAATAGAATAACCCTAAATGGTAAAACATCTAAGCTTGTAGAACTTTCTAACGGAAAAAACTATTTATGCCATGTTGTTATTGAATATAGTATGGATAAGGTAGTTGCTGGAGCAACAGAGTTTTTAAAAAATGGATTAATCTTCTTTTCTATTGGATTAGTATTACTATTAGTTTTGTATTATTTCTTAGCTCATGTATTTTTGGTTAAAAATGTATTAAAGCTTAAGAATGCTAGCAAAGAATTTAGCGATAATTTAAATAATGATAATATAGATATAGTTATTCCTAATATAAAATCAAAGGATGAAATAGGAGAACTATCTAAATCATTTGTATCACTAGAAAAGGAAATTATAAATTATGTAGATAAGATTCATGAGGCAACAGCTGAAAAGGAAAAGATTAATGCTGAGCTTTCTGTTGCCACTAAAATTCAGCTTGAATCACTACCTAATAATACATTAAATGATTCTAATGTATTAATTAATACCTTTATTAAATCAGCTAAAGAGGTTGGTGGAGATTTTTATGATTATTTTTATATTGATGAAAATCATTTAGCAATAATCATTTCTGATGTATCAGGAAAGGGTATTCCTGCAGCCTTATTCATGATGAAATCAAAGGAATTAATTAAATCTAAATTATTGGCTAATAAAACAATAGAAGAGGTATGTTTTGAGGTAAATAATGAATTATTAGAAAATAATGAAGCTGGTTTATTTATAACTGCCTTTATTGGTGTTTTAGATATTAATAGTAAAACATTAGAATTAGTAAGTGCTGGTCATGAAAAGCCATATTTATTATCTAATGGCAGGGTTTTAAGATTAGATATTAAATCTAATTTCATTTTAGGTGGAGTTGAAAATTATAAGTATCAACATGATACTCTAAAGCTTAAAACAGATGATAGATTATTCTTACACACTGATGGATTAAATGAATCTATTGATGAGGATGAAGCTGAATTTGGCTATGATAGAATTTTAAATTGCTTAAGTGAAAATTATAATAATACCTTAGACGAAATATTAAATGAAATGGATAATGCGCTAAATAAATTTACTAATAATAAGGAACAATTCGATGATATAACTATGCTTATATTAGAATTAAAATCTAATAAATTAGAATTTAGCTTTAATAATCCAGGTTATGAAATAATAAGTGAGGTTACAAATAAATTTAATGATTATTATTCATATTTAGATGAAAGCATCATCTATAAGGCAAGTATAATCATTGATGAATTATTAAATAATTATGTTTCATATGAGGAAAAGGATAATTTAATAATTAAGGTTTCATTTGATTACATTGATAATAATTTAATTATTACCTTTGAAAACAATGGCAATTATTTTAATCCTTTAGAAAAAGAGGATAAATATATTGAAAATGATAATAATTTAACACCAGGTGGATTAGGTATAACAATGGTTAAAAAGCTTTCAAGTGATGTTAAATATGAAAGAATTAATGATTTTAATAAATTAGTGGTAGCTCTTAAAGCTAAATAGGAGATAATATGTATAAAGTATATTGTTATAATAAATGCTCAACATGTCAGAAGGCATTGAAATTTTTAAATGAAAATAATATTAAATATGAGTTTATAGATATAAAAGAAAATAATCCTAATAAGGAAATATTAAAGGAAATTCATTTAAAATCTAAAAAGGAATTAAAGAAGCTTTTTAATACATCAGGATTATTATATAAAGAATATGAGCTAAGTAAAAAAATACCTAATATGACAGAAGATGAAATGTATGAATTACTATCATCTAATGGTATGCTAGTAAAAAGACCTATTTTAATTGGTGATGATTTTTCATTAATTGGTTTTAAAGAAGATGAATGGAAAAAATTAAAATAATATTGAAAAGTCGTTAAAAAGTTATATAATTAACATAAAGCGAAGATAGGAAGAATATCTAATTGATTATTTTAGAGAGTCTATATTTGGTGAAAGTAGATATATAGATTAGATGGACAACATCCTTGAGTGGTAGAAGAAATTTTAGTAGAACTACCCGTATATCTACGTTACAGATTTTAAGTGCTATAGAATTTTTTTCTATAGAATTAAGGTGGCACCACGGTTATTTCGTCCTTTGTTTATCAAAGGACTTTTTTTATTTTTAAAGGAGGGATACATTTGAGCAAGTTATTTATTTATTATTCAAATTCTGGTAATGGCGATGTTGTAGCTTCTAAAATGAAGGACTTAGGCTATGATATCAGAAAAGTATTAACTAATTATAAGCTAAGCAAGAATTTATTCTTAGCTTGTATTAAGGGCGGCTTTCACGCAACAATAAAGAAGAAGGCTAAGCTAAATAATTATAATAATGATGTAACTAATTATGATGAAATATGTATTGGTTCTCCAATTTGGAATGGAAGATTTTCATGTCCAATTAATACAGTATTAAAGAATACTAATTTAGAAAATAAATTATTAACTTTTATTTTATATAGTGGTGGAGGAGAAGCTAAAAAGGCTTATCAAAGAATATTAAAGGAATATCCAACTGCTAAAATAATTATATTAAAACAACCTAAATCAAATTTAGGTGAATTAGATAGAATAGAGGAATTATTATGAGAAGAATTAAAGTAAAACAATTATTTGAAACAAAACAAGAACAAGAAGTATTAATTTTTGCTTGGGTTAGAACAAATAGAGCTCAAGCTCAATTTGGATTCTTAAATGTAAATGATGGTTCAACTGTAACAAATCTACAAGTGGTTTATGATAATACACTTTCTAATTTTGAAGAAATTTCTAAATTTAGAGTAGGTGTATCAGTTGAAATTAAGGGTAAGGTTATTTTAACACCTCAAGCTAAACAACCACTTGAAATTCACGCAACAAGTGTTGTTATGCTTGGTGATTGTCCTGAAGATTTCCCAATTCAACCAAAGCGTCATACAAGAGAATTTTTAAGAGATGTTGCACATCTTCGTGCAAGAACAAATTTATTCAATGCTGTATTTAGAATTAGATCAGTTGCTGCAATGGCTGTTCATAAATATTTCCAAGATAGAGGATATTTATATGTTCATACACCACTTATTACAACAGCTGACTGTGAAGGTTCTGATCAAATGTTTAAAATTACAACATTAGATATGAACAATCTTCCTTTAACAGAAGATGGTAAGGTAGATTTTTCTAAGGATTTATTTGGAAAACAAGCATTTATTACTGGTTCTGGTCAATTACATGGTGAAACATTCGCTATGGCATTTGGTGATATTTATACATTTGGTCCTACATTTAGAACTGAAAATTCAAATACTCAAACTCACGCAAATGAATTCTGGATGATTGAGCCTGAAATGGCATTCTGTGATTTAGAAGGCTTAATGGATATTGAAGAAGAAATGCTAAAAAGTGTTATTTCATATGTAATGGAAAATGCTAAAGCTGAAATTGATTTATGTGATCAATTTGTAGAAAAGGGCTTAAAGGAAAAATTAAATAACATCATAAATTCTAAATTCGTAAGAATTAGTCATCATGATGTTGTAGATTTATTATTAAAATCTAACCAAAAATGGGAAGTTATGCCATCTTATGAAGATGATATAGCTAAAGAACATGAAAGATATATCACTGATTATTTCAATGGACCAGTATTTATTACAAATTGGCCAAAGGATATCAAGGCTTGGTATATGAAGGTTAACCCTGATAATAAGACAGTTGCCGCAGTAGATTTAGTTGTACCACATGCAGGTGAATTAATGGGCGGTTCTCAAAGAGAAGAAAAGCTTGATGTATTACTTGCAAGAATGAAGGAATTAAATGTAAGCCAAGAAGAGGTAGATTGGTATTTAGATACAAGACGTTATGGTGGATGTGTTCACTCAGGATTCGGTATGGGATTTGAAAGATTAATTATGTACCTAACTGGAATTGAAAACATTAGAGATGCTATTCCATTCCCAAGAACTCCAAAGAACTGTAAATATTAATCATAAAAGAAGCTCATTTGGGCTTCTTTTTCTTTATTATTTTGTAATTTAATGTTATTATATAATAAATATTAGCGTTTTGAAGGAGAATATTATATGATAACAAAAGACTATAAAAAGGCTTCAAATTTAATTCATATTACATTAGATCAAATTTATAATGATTTAGGTAGTGTAAAACCAATAATCGATAAAAATTTAATTAATATTGTTGATACGGAATCACCACTTACTTTAAATACTTTAAAGGCTAGATTTAGAGAAATTTTTGATGTTGCAAAAATAAGCTCAAAAGCTTTAGATATTATTATGGATAGAGTAAATGCTTTAGGTATTATTTATGAAGAAGAATTATATGATTTTGTTATTTGGCCTAAGACTGGTAAATTTGATGTTAATTATTTAAGAATTAATTCTGATAGATTAATATATGATATTCCTCCTGTTGAATTAAAGAATTTAAGGGATTCAATTAATAAAAGAGGAGAAGAATTATATAGAGAAATGCTTAAATATTTTAATTTAGAGGTTCTAACTGAAAAAGCTAGAAATTATTTAGAATATGTTGAAAAATATTAGTGCTTTTTAAGCACTTTTCTTATTTAATAAATAATGATAAAATGAATCGGGTGTTTTTTATGTTAAATATTATATTAAATAAAAATGAAGAAAAAGAAAAATTAGAGGGCTTTCCTTGGATTTTTAATAATGAAATATATTCATTTGATGGAATAATAAAAAATGGTGAGGTAGTAAAGGTTTTAACATTTGATAAGAAATTTTTATGCTATGGCTTTTTAAATACATCATCAAAAATAATGGTTAGAATTTTATCAATGGATGAAAATGAAATAATTGATAAGGAATTCTTTAAAAAAAGAATACTTGATGCGATAGAGCATAGAAATAATTTAAATTTTAAAGATTCAAATTGTTATAGATTAGTCTTTTCTGAGGCAGATTTTTTACCTGGCTTAGTTGTTGATAAATATGCAGATTATTTATGCATACAAATATCATCATTAGGTATGGAATTAATAAAAAAGGATATTATTGATATCTTAGTTGAATTATTAAATCCAAAAGGAATTTATGAAAGAAGTGATGTTTCATCACGTGCTAAAGAAGGCTTAGAAGAATTTAAAGGAATAGTTTATGGAGAATTTAATCCAAGAGTTCAAGTGTTAGAAAACGGAATTAAATTCTATGTAGATATGGAAAATGGTCAAAAAACTGGCTATTTCTTAGACCAAAAGCTTAATAGAGATAACATTAAATATTATTGTAATGGAAAAGATGTTTTAGATTGTTTTTCTAATGTAGGAGGCTTTGCCTTAAATGCCGCAAAAAATGGAGCTAAATCTGTTTTAGCTTGTGATATATCAGCTTTAGCTTGTAGCGAAATAGAACAAAATGCTAAATTAAATAATTTTAATAATTTAAAAACTAAATGCTGTGATGTTTTTGATTTGTTAAGAAGTGAAGAAATTAAAAATAAATTTGATTGTATCGTGTTAGACCCACCAGCATTTACTAAATCAAAGGATACTATAAAAAAAGCCTATAAGGGATATAAAGAAATTAATCTTCAGGCAATTAAAGCTATTAAAAAGGGTGGCTATTTATTAACATTTTCATGTAGTCAGCATATGACTCCTGATTTATTTTTACAAATGGTTAAGGATGCTTTAGTTGATTCAAAAAGAAAAGCTCAATTTATTGAGTTTAAGGTTCAATCACCTGATCATCCATCTTTATTCTCATCTGAAGAACAGCTATATTTAAAATGTGTTGTATTAAGAGTATTTTAATATGGATATTAAAGAAGCTAAGGAATTAATAAAAAAATTAAAAAAAGAAACTATTACTGATTTAGAAATAGTTAATACATTTGCTTATAGATATGTAAATGATGAATATGATTTAAATACTTTAAATTTATTAATAAATGAATTAGGGTATAGCTTAGATAATGATTTTTTAAAAGCTAATAAGAAAAAGCAATTAAAGCTTATAATGAAAAATAAAGTTATCGATACAGCTCAAGATAGCTATTTAATAGATGGTATTGAAACTGAAGATTTTTAAAAAATATGATAGGTAGTTAGTCTTAACTACCTTTTTAATTGAATTTATCAAACTAAGTAGTATAATAAGAAGAAATGGAGGTTTTTCAAATGACAAAAGAATTATTTATTAAACACAGAGAAGCAGTTTTAGATTTAATGGAAGATAATTCAATTTTAATTGAATTTAATAGACCAAATTTAAATGATGGAGCTGTTTTCAATTATAAATATGATGAAAATAGAAATTATTTTTATTTAACAGGATTATTAGAATATGAAAATATTGTTATTTTACAAAAGATAAAGGGTAATTCATCTTCTATGATTTTAATTAATCCATATGATGAATTTAAGGCTAAATGGGTTGGTGCACCTTTATCTAAAGAAGAGGTGACAGAAATATCTGGTATTAAAAATGTTAGATATTTAGATTCATTTAATCAATTAATTAATCAATATTCTAGTTTAGTTAATAATATTTATTTGGATTTTGTTCCTAATAAATCTAATAGATTAAATGAAGATGAATTATTGGCAAAGGATTTTAAGGATCATTTCCCTTGGATTAATATTTTAAATTCTAGACCTTTATTTACTAAGGTTAGAACTATAAAATCAGAAGAAGAAATTAACGAAATGAGAAAAGCCATTTCAATTACTAATGAGGGTATTAAAAATATCTTAAGACATATTGGTCCTAAATATGAATATCAATTAGAATCATATTTTGATCAATTAATAAAATATAATGGAGGAACAGGATATGCATTCCCTACAATTGCTGCATCAGGTGAAAATGCATGCTGCCTACATTATATGGATAATACATCAAAGGCTAAGGATGGAGATTTAATTTTATTTGATTTAGGATCTTCAGTTAATATGTATTGTTCAGATATTTCAAGAACATTTCCTATTAGTGGTAAGTTTACTGAAAGACAAAAGGAGCTTTATAATATTGTATTAAAGGGACAACAGGTTGTTTTTGATAATACTAAGCCTGGTATTACAACAAAGGAATTAAATCAAATTTTAAGAGATTATTATAAAGAAGAATTATATAAAATTGGTTTAATTAAGGAAAAGACAGAAGAAGAAGTTTCTAAATATTATTATCATGGAGTATCACATCATATTGGTCTTGATTGCCATGATTTATGTGAATATACACCACTTAAGGCAGGTTCTATTATTTCTAATGAACCAGGCTTATACATTTCTGAAGAAGGTATAGGCATTAGAATTGAAGATGATGTCTTAGTTACTGAAAATGGTGCCGAATGGTTAAGTAAGGATATTATTAAAACAGTTGAGGACATTGAAAAATTTATAAAGGAGAATAGAGTAAATGAATAAGACGATTTTAAGAAATTACGCAAAGCTTATCGTTAAGATGGGTGTAAATGTCCAAAAGGGACAAGATGTAATTATTAATGCATCAGTAGATGATAATTATTTTGTTAAATATGTTGTTGAAGAATGCTATAAGGCTAAAGCAAGAAAAGTAACTGTTGATTGGTCAAGTGATGATGTTACAAGATTACATTATAAATATCAAAAAGCAAAAACATTAGGTGAGGTTACTGATTGGAGAAAAGCAAAACTTCAATATGAGGTTGAAACATTACCTGCAAGAATTCATATTGAATCAAATGACCCTGATGCTTTAAATGGTCTTGATCAAGATAAGATTACTGAAGCAAGAAGATTATCAGGTCCAATTATTATGGAATATAGAGAAAAGATGGATAATAAATATCAATGGACTATCTGTGGTATTCCAGGTGTTAAATGGGCTAAAAAGGTATTCCCTAATGAAACTAAAACAAACGCAATGAAAAAAATGTGGGAAGCTATTGCTAAAACTACAAGACTTGATGGCGACCCAATTGAAAATTGGCAAAAGCACAATGCTAATTTAAAAGAAAAGTATACAGCTTTAAATAATTTAAAAATTAAAACTTTACATTATAAAGCATCTAATGGAACTGATTTTTCAGTTTCAATTAACCCTAATATGATTTTTGAAGGTGGAGATGAATCAACATTAGGTGGTGTTGTTTATAATCCTAATATGCCAACTGAAGAATGCTTCACATCACCAGATAGACATACAGCAAATGGTGTTGTTTATGCATCAAAGCCTTTATCTGTAATGGGTAAGGTAGTTGATAATTTTGGATTCAAATTTGAAAATGGTAAAATCGTTCAAGTTATCGCAAAAAATCCTGAGCATAAGGAAGTTTTAGAAAAGCTAATTTCTTTAGATGAAGGAGCAAGACAATTAGGTGAGGTTGCTTTAGTACCTTTTGATTCTCCTGTTAACCAAACTGGTTTATTATTCTATAATACATTATATGATGAGAATGCATGCTGTCATTTAGCTATTGGTAGAGCATTTGAAGAATGTATTAAGGATTTTCAAAATAAAACAGAAGAAGAAATTAAAGCAATTGATTTAAATAAATCAATGATTCATGTTGATTTTATGATTGGTACAGCTGATTTAGATATTGTTGCTGAAACATATGATGGAAAAACTGTTCAAATCTTTAAAAATGGTACATGGGCATTTTAATTAAAAGAGCGCAAGCTCTTTTTCTTTTTAAAAAAAATATAGTATAATTCTACTGAAGACTTATTAGGGGGATAAATATGAAAGATTATATAGATGGAACATTAATATTTTTATCACTAAGCATTCCATTAATTGGTATATTTATATTCTGTTTTTTAGATAGATTTGTAGATAAAACAAGAAAAAAAATATTTATGGTATTAGTAGTATTAGTTGCTATACAAATAATTCAAAACTTCGTAGAATATTATTTAATAGAATATGTAACTATGATACCTGCAAGAACATTTGTATCAGTTTTAGGCTATTCTATTAGACCTGCTATTATTACTTCATATATTTATTTAGTTAGTCCAAATAAAAAGCATATTATACCTAATATTTTAGTTGCTTTAAATTTTTTAGTTTATTCAACAGCATTTTTTTCAAATATAGCGATAGGTTTTACTGCTGATAACCATTTTATAGGTGGACCTTTAAGATTTACATGCTTAATTGTAAGCTTTGTTTTATTAATATGGAATATTGTTGTAATTGTTAATGAATTTAAAAAGGAAAATAAGAAAAACATTTTAATTCCTATTTTCCTTGCTGTAATTGTTGTTGTAGGTATACTTCTTGATTTTTTTGCTGATTCAAGAGTTACATATAGAGTTGATTATATAACTATTATGATGGTTGTAACTACAATATTTTATTATATATGGCTTCATATTCAATTTGTATATAAGCATGAAAATGATTTACTTGCACAACAAAAGATTCAATTAGCTTTATCTCAAATTAAGCCTCATTTCATCTATAATACTTTAAATGCTATTCAAGATATAGAAGATATGCCTGAAAAGGCTCAAAATGCCATTGTGGATTTTTCTAAATATTTAAGAGAAAACCTAGATTTCTTAACTGATTCAAATTTAATTTCATTTGGAAAGGAATTAGAGCATGTAAAAAAATATGTTAATCTAGAAAAGCTTAGATTCCAAGATAAAATCAATGTTGTTTTTGATGTTCATGAAACTGAATTTTTAATTCCATCATTAAGCTTACAAATGATTGTTGAAAATGCGATAAAGCATGGTATTACTAAAAAATATGAGGGTGGTACTGTAAAAATAACATCATATAAGAAAAACGATAGAATATTTATTGTAGTTGAAGATGATGGTGTTGGATTTGATGTAAATAAGGTTATAAGTGGAAACCATTTAGGATTTAAAAATTCAAGAGAAAGATTAAGACACTTTGTTGATGGTGATTTAATCATTGAAAGTGAAATTGATAGAGGCACAAAAGTAACAATTATTATTCCGGAAAAAAAGGAGATAATTATAGATGAAAGTTATAATAGTTGATGATGAAAAGCACGCTATAAACACGTTAAAAAGAAATTTAATTGGTTTAGTTGAAGAAGAAAATATCCAAACATTTGATCGAAGTATTAATGCTTTAGAATATGTTAAAGAAAATGATGTCGATATTGCTTTTTTAGATATTGAAATGCCTGAAATAAATGGTATTAATTTAGCAAAAGAAATGAAAAGCTTTAAACCAAAAATTAATATAATTTTCTGTACAGGCTATTCTGAATATATGCAGCAAGCTATTAAGCTTCATGCTAGTGGTTATTTATTAAAGCCATCTGATAAAGAAAAAGTTAAAGAAGCAATAGATGACCTATTATATCCTTTAGATCCTATTAAAAATCACTTTTATGCTAAAACATTTGGTAACTTTGAATTTTATGTTGATGGAGTTCCTTTAAAGTTTTCTCGTTCAAAATCAAAAGAATTATTAGCTTATTTAATAAGTTTAAGAGGTGCTACCGCAAATAGAAAAGAAATATCAGCTATATTATTTGAGGATGAGTACAATAAACAAACTCAAAATTATTTAACAAAAATTTATAAGGAATTAATTGAATCTTTAGAACTAGTTGGTGCTAAGAATTTAGTTAGAAAAGGATATAATTCCTATTGGGTTGATGTTAGTCTTTTTTCATCAGATTTATATGATTATGATAAAGGTGACCCTCAAGCAATTAATGCTTATAAGGGTGAATATATGCTTCAATATGATTGGGCATATTTAGAATAAAAGATATTAGTCACGGTTTTTCTGTGACTTTTTTTTATTTTAAAATGTGTCACATGTTTGTCACATTGGCTATGATAGAATACTTTCGAATTAAACGAGGGGAGAAGTTTAATTTCTTAGGAGGATGCTTATGCAAGAAGATTTAATCATTATTGCAAAACGAGAAAGTGCTCAAAAAAATATAACAGGTGCTTTAACAACGTTTTGCTTATTTTCTGTCTTTTTAATATTCGATATCATATTTTATATAAGAGATAAATACACATGGGAGTTAGTATTATTGATTATCTCTGCTATATTAGATGGCTTTGCCTTACTAGCATTACTTTTTGCTTGGTCAAATTATGGCTATGCTAAAAGAATTCTTGATAAGCCTTTGATTTTATTTGATTCAAATAAAAATGCATTTTTAGTTAATGATTCAATTTTTCATAAGGATGTTGAGGTTTTAAAGGATGATGTTATTGAGGTAAGAATTAGTGATAGTGGTGAAACTTATCTTTGGTATAAAAAAGAATCTAAAAAAACATCTATGTTTATTGGATATTCAACTAAGGAAAGTCAAGATTTAATCAATAACGAGCTTCAAAAATATAAAAATTTTTATTAATTATTTAAAGGGAGATTATAATTATGAAAAAACCAAAAATTGTTGGTTTAACAATGCTTCTAGGGCTTGCTCTAACAGCAGTTTTAGCAAGCTGTGGAAATGGTGATACTTATTCAACTAAATCAATTTATTGCCTTGATACTAACTTAAAAGTATCAAAACTGGGAGAATTTAATTTACTTTTTAAAAAAGGCAGTGAAATACCTTATTTATCATTAAATGATTGTGTAACATTTATGGATGCTAATCGTAAAGATAATGTTGATGGTGGAAATGGAAAGGTTCAATTAAATAAGGATGGTTCAAAATATGTTGTTTCTAATGAAAGAGGTGCTAAATGTAGCATTGATCCAAAGGAACAAACATTAACATATGATGAATATGATAAATTTACAACAATGGTTAATGGTAATGAAAATCCATTAACTATTGCACCTATTAAAAAGAAACAAAAGTCATTAAAACAATCTGCTAGCCACTATACTAGTGGACATGAAGTTGTTGCTGATTTAAAGAAATATTCTAAGCTTGATATTTATGAACATGATAATAAGGCTTTTTTACCACTTAGTGTTTTTAATAGTCTTTTAGTAAATACAGGTAATTATGTTAGCTTAGCATATAATGGTAAAGACTTATATGTTGTTATGAGTAATTCTTTAGTAAAGGATACGCTAGGAGTATCAATTTTAACAGAATTAGGTGAAAAATTTCATGAAGGTGTTGAAACTAATACAGTTTCAGAAGAATTAGCTGAATATAATTATCAATCAATTTGCCTTGATTTTGATTATAATTATGGCTTAAAGGAAAAGTTTACAAGCTTTGATCAACATATGACTAAATATGGATATAATAAAGATATTCTATCTAATAATGCCAAAACAATTGATAATAATATATTCCTTGGTTTAAGCTGGTTAGGTGATGGTCATACTGCAATAGCATCTACATCTTATTTATATGATGCCGGATCTCAAGCATTTGAATCTGATAAAGCTAATCCAGTTGCTAAAAATTTAGAAGAGCAAGAAAAAGCTTTTTATAAAGCTAAAAAGGATTCAGGTATTAAAGATGGAATTGAGTATTTAAATGATACTGCCTTTGTTACATTTACTAATTTTACAGCTATAAGTGATGAATATTTATATAATAATGAAACAAAAGAAAAAGATTTAACAGAAACTTTATTAGATGCTAACACAGCATGCTTATTTAGTAAACTATATAAGGATTTAACAACTACTACATACAAAAATACAATTAAAAATATTGTTGTTGATTTAAGTGCAAATGATGGTGGTTCTGCCGATGGATTATTATATGCATTATCTACATTATTAGGAAATGTAAATCTTAATATGTTAAATCCATTATCAGGTGCTCAAAATAAGCAAACTTATCAAGCTGATATGAATTTAGATGGTGAAATTGATGAAAATGATAAGCCATTAATTAATGATTTTAATATTTATTTTTTAAATTCACAATATTCATTTAGCTCAGCAAATGCAATGCCATATCTTGCTAAATTAAATAATTCTAAGGTTATTAATTTAGGTGCAAAAACAGCTGGTGGTCCTTGCGCAGTTAGAAAATTTGTTACACCTATTGGAACAATGATTACAGGTTCAAGCTTAAATACTATTTGCAAGGAAGTTGATGGTAAACTTCAAAATATCGATGATGGTATTAAGCCTGATTATGCATTAACAGAAGCACAAATGATTGATAGAAATTATATTGTTCAAAACATTAAGAATTGGAAATAAAAAAATGAAGATTTTAAGAAGAGTTTTTTAGTTTCTTTAAATGGTGTATCTGCAAGCAATTATTAAGAAAACTAGATAAAGCTAAAGGTGATGAAAAATTTGAATTTATTTCTATTACTGTTATTAAAGGTTTTGAAACAGTATAATTAAAAAAATAATAAATAAATTAATATGTGTCACATGTTTGTCACATTTGCTATGATAAAATAAAGCCGGGTTAGACATTGGGAGTGTTTAATTCGGGGGCAGCTTATGGAAAAAGTAGGTTAATAAAAGGATAAATAATTAAGCACTATTATCCTTTAAAAATATTAACTGTCTTTAAAACGATATTATCTTTATTATATAAATACACATGGGAGTATGTATTTATGATAATATCTCTAAATTAGGATGCTTATCATTTGTTAAATAAAATTTTTCTTATTATATTAATCGGTGGTAAGCTCCTAATTGTTAGCTAATCTAAACCAAATATAAGTTTTTCATATTTCAATATTATTTAATATTTATTTCTTGAAGTTATTTATTGGGTGCCAGTCCAAAATAAAAAAAGTGTCCCTTACACTTTTAAAATTATGCTAGATTTAATTTATTGATGTAATCAAAGAAATAGATATTTAATACAAAATAAACACTAGCAAAACCTGATGCTAGTGTTTATTTAGTTTATTATTTCACATAATTATTTTTTTCTGTGTAAATAATGATTTGCAAATTATGTTATAATAAATTAACAAGACTACTAATAAAGTGTGGTGATTCTATGTTAACTATATATGATCCTTTAATTCTTTATTTTGTACTTAATTTATTCTGCTTCATAATAGTAGGTATAACAATTATTACATCTAAGAGCAATTTTAAGAATTCTAATGCTCAAAAAGTATTTGTTATTGCCTTATCAGTATTACTATTTATGATTTTAATGGATACTTTATATGCAGCAATAGATATGGGAAGAATAAAGAAAATAACTGTAGAGGTCGCATATTTAATTAAAAATTTGTATTTTATATGTGGATTATTATCAGGTTATTTTTGGTTCATTTATTTCGAAATGACGATAAAATCAAAATTCAGTGAAACCGGTAAATCAATTTTATATTCAAGTGTTTTAGTTTTAGTAGGTGTAATATTATTATTGATTAATAGATATACTAATTTTATGTTTAGGATAACTATTAAAGATAATGGAGCTATTATTTATGAAAGAACATCTACATTATGGTTTGCTATTTTTTATTTATGTATTTATGTTTATGTATTTTTTAGTAGTGCAAGATGCTTTATTTTTGCAAGAAAAAAGGAGCATTATGTTGAAAAGCAAAAATTTGCATTCGTTGGTGTTATTGCATCAACGCCAATAATTTTCGGTATATTACAATTAGTCTTTTCTAGATTACCAATCGTTTGTGCTGGTTTAACATTATCTACATTTATTCTTTATGTATATGCAACTAAAGACCAGGTTTCAAATGATAATTTAACAGATTTATTGAATAGAAAGCGGGCCTTAAGAAGTATTGAAAGAAGTATTAAAACAAAGCCTGATGAAAATACTTTATATGTTGTATTTATGGTTGATGTAAATAATTTTAAAAGCATTAATGATAAATATGGACATTTAGAAGGAGATAAAGCTTTAGTTATAACAGCTGAAGCTTTAACTAAGGTATCAACAATGCAAAAAAGAAAAATGATTGTTGGTCGTTTTGGTGGAGATGAATTCTTAATTGGAGCTCATTTAGATTTTGAATCTGAAATTGATATTATTAAAGAACAAATTAATTCAGAATTAAAGATTGCAAGTGAATCTAAAGAATATGAACTAGTTGCAAGTATTGGTTATGCAATTTATAGTAATGAATTAAATTCAATAAAAGATCTTATAGAAGAAGCTGATAAGAGGCTTTATGAACAAAAAATATTAATAGAAGGAAATGAGAAGTCTTAATAAACTTCTTATTTTTTTAAATTTTTTTCATTTTGTTGTTGCAAAATGATTTTTTTTTGCTATAATATTAACTGCACAAAGCAAATGCCGCAGTAGTACAACGGTTAGTACCTATGCTTGCCATGCATATGATGACGGTTCGATTCCGTTCTGTGGCTCCAATAGAAATTAACGCACTGATTAAAAGTCAGTGTTTTTTTTAATTTTTTGGCAATTTAACAAAAATAAAAAACTCTCAGTCTGATATGATATCTTCAAAGTAGGCAAATAAAATAATCAAAAGAGAAAAGAATAACAATCCCCATGGGGATTCGCGATACCTCCAAGATTATTGTAAGTCTACTTTGGAGGTGTTTTTACAATATGTTAAAGGATTGTGATTCATATTGTTTTGTTGGTCATGTTACAAAATTTAGTTTTTACTTTTGTTCAAAAGCGTAAGATTTCTTAAACGTTTAAGAAAAATAACTTTTCTTATCAAAATTATTACATTTTTTGCCTTGTTTTCTTGTTTTTAAATGATATAATCATTATTGGAGTAAATGCAATTAAAAATTAATAATTAATAATATGCTAACTTAATCTGATTATTTTACAGGGGGTAAATATGAGTAAAATTCAGGAAAAGGCATATAAGAAGATTGTTGATATTTGTAATAAATACAAACATGAACCAACTCCTTTAATGCCTATTTTATCGGCTATTCAAAACGAATTTGGATACATTCCACTAGATGTGCAAGAAATCGTTTCAAAAGAAATTGGATTGCCAGTTGCAGAAATCTATGGTGTTGTAACATTCTATAGCTTTTTTAGTTTAAAACCAAAGGGAAAATATGTAATAGGTGTATGTTTAGGAACAGCTTGTTATGTTAAAGGCTCACAACAAGTTATTGATAAGTTCTCAGAATTATTACATATTAAGCCAGGTGAAACTACAGATGATGGTTTATTTACTTTATCTGCTTTAAGATGTATTGGTGCTTGTGCTTTAGCTCCAGCTATTTCTATTAATGGTAAGGTTTATCCTAAAGTAACTGCTCCAGATGTAGATAAGATTATTAAAGAATATCAAGCAATGGAGGGAAAAGCCTAATGGAAAAAATTGTTACAGTTAAAGATTTAGATGGCATTATTACTGGCTGTACTAAGGATTTTTCTGAAAAATTAAATGGAAAAAACAAAAAGGTAACTTTATGTGTATGTGGTGGTACAGGCTGTCTTGCTAATAGTAGTGCTGATATTAAGGCTGAATTAGTTAAGTATATCAAGGAAAAGAAGCTTGAGGATAAGATTCAAGTTAATTTTGTTGGTTGCTTTGGTTTCTGTTCTCAAGGACCTTTTATTAAGGTTTTACCAGATGACACATTATATAGAGCAGTAAAGGTTGAAGATGTACATAGAGTTGTTGATAGTATTGAAAATAAAGAAATACTTGAAGATTTATTATATGTAGATCCTCAAACTCATGAAAAGGTTGTTAAGCAGGATGATATTAACTTCTATAAAAAGCAAGTTAGAGTTGCCTTACACGGCTGTTCAATTATCAATCCTGAAAGCTTAGATGAAGCTTTAGGCTTTGATGGCTTTAAGGCTTTAAAGAAGGTATTAACAGAAATGACTCCTCAACAGGTTATTAATGAGGTTTTAGCTTCAGGCTTAAGAGGACGTGGTGGAGCTGGATTCCCTACTGGTAGAAAGTGGCAATTTGCAGCTAATGTTGATGCTGATCAAAAATATATAGTATGTAATGGTGATGAGGGTGACCCAGGTGCTTTCATGGATAGATCTATTCTAGAAGGTAATCCATTCAATGTTATTGAAGGTATGATGATTGCAGGTTATGCATTTGGTGCAACTGAAGGTTATTTCTATGTAAGAGCTGAATATCCTATCGCTGTTCAAAGATTAGAAAATGCTATAAAGGTAATGGAAGAGGCTGGATTATTAGGTGATAATATCTTAGGAACTGGCTTTTCTTTTAGAGCGCACTTAAGATTAGGTGCTGGTGCCTTTGTTTGTGGTGAGGAAACTGCCTTATTAAATTCTATTGAAGGTAAGCGTGGTATGCCTAGACCAAGACCACCATTTCCAGCTGTAAAGGGTTTATGGGGTAAGCCTACTTGTGTAAACAATGTTGAAACCTTAGCTACTGTACCTTATGTAATTAGAGTAGGTGCAGCTGAATTTGCTAAGATGGGTACTCAAACATCTACAGGTACAAAGGTATTTGCCTTAGGTGGTAAGATTAATAATGTAGGTTTAGTAGAGGTTCCTATGGGAACTACCTTAAGAACACTTGTTTATGATATTGGTGGTGGTATTCCTAATGGAAAGAAATTTAAAGCCATTCAAACAGGTGGTCCATCTGGTGGATGCTTAACTGAAAAGGATCTTGATACTCCAATTGATTATGATTCATTAATTAGAAAGGGCTCAATGATGGGTTCTGGTGGTGCTATCGTTATGGATGAAGATAACTGTATGGTAGACGTTGCTAAATTCTATATGGAATTTATCAAGGATGAATCTTGTGGTAAATGTTCTCATTGCCGTATTGGTACAACAAGATTGCTTGAAATGCTAACATTAGTTACTCAAGGTAAAGCAACTGAAAAGACATTAGAGGATATGAAGGAGCTTGCTCAGGTTATTAAGACTGGTTCACTTTGTGCTTTAGGTCAAACTGCTGCTAACCCAGTATTAAGTACAATGGCAAATTTCCCTGATGAATATGCCGCTCACGTTAATGAAAAAATATGTCCTGCTCATGTATGTAAGGATTTAATGCAATATGTAATTGATCCAAATAAATGTAAAAAGTGCTCTAAGTGTGCTAGAAACTGTCCAGTTAGCTGTATTACTGGTGTTCCTGGAAAAGAACCATATGTTATCGATCAATCAAAATGTATTAAATGCGGTACATGCTATACAGCTTGTGCATTTAAGGCAATAGAAAAGAAGTAGGAGGATATATCAATGAGTGAAGAGATAAAAAAGGTCAATGTCAAAATTGAAGGCCAGGTATATTCAGTTCCTGCTAACCTAACAGTTTTAGAAGCAGCACAGCTTTGTGGTTATAATATTCCACATCTATGCTATATAAAAGGCGGAAAATGCTCAACAGCAAGCTGCCGTGTATGTTTAGTTGAAATTAAATCAGAAAGAGGTTCAAAATGCTTTGCATCTTGCTCATATCCTGTTGCTGATGTTCCAGTAGAAAAAGGCTTTGAGGTAAGAATTTCATCACCTATGGCTGTAAGAGATAGAAGGACAAGCGTTGAACTATTACTTTCAAATCATAATATGAATTGTCAGCAATGTGTAAAGAATCACTCTTGTGAGCTTTTATATGTTGCAAATATCGTTGGTGCAAGAGAAGGCCAATATAAGGGGGCTAAAACACCTGTTACTATCGATGAGGTTGGCCCTGGTATTAGAAGAGATACATCAAAATGTATTTTATGTGGAAGATGTATTGAAAAATGTAAGGAAGCTCAAGGAATTGGTATTTTAGGTTTTGAAAATAGAGGATTCAATACTATTGTTGCTCCTGCTGAAAATAGAAGCTTCTCAGAGGTTCCATGCTTACAATGTGGACAATGCGTTTTAGTATGTCCTACAGGTGCATTAACTGAAATTTCAGAAATTGATAAGGTTGATGAGGCTATGGCTTCAGGCAAATATGTAATCGTTCAAACTGCACCTGCTGTAAGAGCTGCAATTGCTGAAGAATTTGGTCAACCTGTTGGTACTCCAGGTACTGGTAAGATGGTTGCTGCATTAAGAAGATTAGGATTCTATAGAGTATATGATACTAATTTTGGTGCTGATTTAACTATAATGGAGGAAGGCACAGAATTAATTAATAGAATTAAAAATGGTGGTGTTTTACCACAAATCACTTCATGCTCTCCAGGTTGGATTAATTATATGGAATATTTCTATCCAGAATTAATTCCAAATGTTTCAACTTGTAAGAGCCCACATGAAATGGTTGGTGCTGTATTAAAGAGCTATTGGGCAAAGAAAAAAGGAATTGATCCAAAGGATATTTTCGTTGTTTCAATTATGCCATGTACAGCTAAGAAAACAGAAGAAATTCGTCCACAAAATTCAGTTGATGGATTACGTGATGTTGATGCTGTATTAACAACAAGAGAGCTTGCTCGTATGATTAAGAGAGCTGGTATTAACTGGAATATGCTACCTGAAGAAGAATTTGATCCAGATTTAATTGGAGATTATACAGGTGCTGGTGTTATTTTCGGTGTTACTGGTGGTGTTATGGAAGCAGCTTTAAGAACAGCTAATAAGGTATTAACTGGAAAAGAAGCTGATATCGTTAAATTTGATGCTGTAAGAGGCTTACAGGATGTTAAGGAAGCAACATTTAATTTAAATGGTCAAGAATTAAAGGTTGCTGTAGTATCTGGTATGGCAAATGCTAAGCCAATATTAGAAGAAATTAAAGCTGGAACAAGCCAATATGCTTTCGTTGAAATCATGTGCTGTCCTGGTGGATGTATCAATGGTGGTGGACAACCATATATTAAGCCTCAATATTTACCAAATGAAGATATTGATATTGAAATAACATATCGTCAAAAAAGAGCTAAAGTTTTATATAATGAGGATCAAAAAAAGGCTATTCGTCAATCTCATAATAATCCTCAAATTCAACAATTATATAAAGAATTCTTCGGAGAACCTTGTAGTGAAAAATCAGAGCATTACTTACATACCTCTTATAATCCTACAAGAGTTAAATTCCCAAAGAAAAATTAAAAAAACAATGCTGTGGAAGCTAAAAAAAGCCTCCACAGTTTTTTTGTTGCACTTTTGTTGCATAACGTTTGTTAGAATATCCATAGAGTTATAGTATTATATAGGGAGGTATAATGCTTATGATAAAAAACGTAAAAAAATATTTTAAAAGATTTTTTTTATTTTTTGTATGTTTATTCTCAATTGGAATATTTACAAATTTAAAGCCAGAGGCTGCTGATTATACAAATGCCGATGCCGGACATTTTATAATTTATGCAGATGGTTCGATATCAGCTGAATTTACTGTTTCAGAAAATACTTTATCGATGAAAGGCTGGCTATTATGCTTGTTTACATCAGAGCCAATTTATGGTACAGATAATAAATTAACTGCTTCAAATAATCTTCATCCATATTCAGTAAGTGAATGTGCTCATTATTTTTTTGTGACAAGCACTCAAAAAGAAGGCTTATTTAATATAATTTGGAATGCTGATTCTAATGATCAAAAAACAAATTGGTCAGCAGATGGTTTAGTAGAATCTGAAAAGAAATTATCTGATTATATTTTAGATGATACTGATTGGCACATTGTTATTGGACCAAGACATTTTAATGACAGCTGGGCCGCTGAAGGAATTGGTGCTGGTGATGATGGTTATTGGGAAAATTGTGATATTTATATTGGACAAAAGAGTGCAATAACAAATTTTGTTACTTCAACAATGGATTTAATTGATGGAATTGGTACTGTTACATATACAAATGAAATTAAAATAAAAATTAATAATGCAAGACATGCATATGATGCATTAAGTGATGATGATAAAGCTTTAGTAACAAATTATGAAGAATTAATAGAAGCAGAAGCAACATATCAAGGCTATGTAGATCAAGATGAAGCATCACAAGTAGATGCATTAATAGCTGCAATAGGAGAAGTTGAATATACTTTTGAATCAGAAGATAAAATAGATGATGCAAGAGAAGCCTATGATTTATTAACAGATACTCAAAAAACATTAGTAACAAAATATGGCACATTAACTACTGCAGAGGCAACATATCAAGGCTATGTAGATCAAGATGAAGCATCACAAGTAGATGCATTAATAGCTGCAATAGGAGAAGTTACTTATGATGCTGAATCAGAAGAAAAGATAGAAGATGCAAGAGAAGCCTATGATTTATTAACAGATACTCAAAAAGCATTAGTAACAAAATATAGCACATTAACTACTGCTGAGGCAACATATCAAGGCTATGTAGATCAAGATGAAGCATCACAAGTAGATACATTAATAGCTGCAATAGGAGAAGTTACTTATGATGCTGAATCAGAAGAGAAGATAGAAGATGCAAGATTAGCCTATGAAGCATTAACAAATACTCAAAAAGCATTAGTAACAAAATATAGCACATTAACAGCTGCTGAAAGCTTATATTCAAAATTAGAAGAAGATCATAATAAAGCAGATGAGGTTATTGGATTAATAAATGCTATTGGTAATGTTTATTTTAATGATGAAACAAAAGCTAAAATAGATTCAGCAAGAGCATCTTATAATTTATTAACAGAAGATCAAAAGGCATTAGTTACAAATTATGATACATTAACACTTTCAGAAAAAGTATATCAAGGCTATGTAGATCAAGATGAAGCATCACAAGTAGATGCATTAATAGATTCAATTGGTGATGTTGAATATACTGAATCTTGTAAAAATATTATAGAAGCTTCAAGAAAAGCTTATGATGCATTAACAGATACTCAAAAAACATTAGTTACAAAGCTTGAAACATTAACAGAAGCTGAAGCTACATATGCAATACTAAAGGATAATCATGAAAAAGCAGCTGCAGTTATTGCATTAATAAATGCTATTGGAAAAGTTACTTATTCTTTAGAAGCAAAAGCAAAAATAGATTCAGCAAGAGAAGCCTATGATTTATTAACAGCTACTCAAAAAGCATTAGTTACAAATTATGCAACATTAATAGCTGCTGAAAGCTTTTATTCAAAATTAAAAGATGATCATGAAAAAGCAGATGCAACAGATGCTTTAATTGATGCAATTGGTGATGTTTCTTATAGTGAAGCATGTGAAGAAAAATTAATTGCTGCAAGAGAATCTTATAATTTATTAACAGAAGATCAAAAGGCTTTAGTTAGAAAATTAGATGATTTAGAGGCTAAAGAAGAAATTTATGATAATGTATCTGCTGTTGTTGAATCTATTAATTCTATTGGTGATGTTAAATATACAGGTGAATCAAAGGCTAAGATTGATGAGGCAAATAATTTATATAATGAATTAACAAAAGAAGAAAAAGCATTAGTTATTAATAATGATAAATTAACAAAAGCAATTAAAACATATGATGATGTTAAGACTGTTGTAGAAAAGATTAACGCAATTGGTGAGGTAAAATATGCCGCAGGAAGTAAAGAAGAAATTGATGCTGCAAGAGCATCATATGAAAGCTTAACTAAAGAAGAAAAGGCATTAATTCCTAATTACAATAAATTAGAAGAAAATGAATCAACCTATAATAGATTAGAAAAAGATCATAAATTATTTGTTGGTTGGATGATTGCTTTAGGTGTAATTTTAGGTGTTATTATTGTTTTAGTAATTGTTTATTTATTATTATTCTTTGTATTTAATAAATGGATGATTTCTAATAAGAAAGCAATTAGAGTATTTAGAATTGGTAAGAAGAATGAAAAAATTAGAGTATTAAAGATGAATTTAATTGTTAAATACACTGATGAAAATGAATTATATAATTCTAAAAATGCTGCTTTAGGTAATGTTAAATAAGGAATTATATTATTAGTGATTAGGCAGGTTTTATTCTGCCTAATCTTTTTTAAATTTTTAAAAAAAAAATCGAGTTTGTAATTATTATTTCTATGAAATAATTAACATTTATGATATACTTTAATTAACAAAAATGTTAGGGGGATTAAGATTATGGGATTTTTTGACATATTAAAAAAGAAGAAAAATGAAGAAAAAAAGCCAGTTCAAGAATCAAAAGTCGTTTCTGGAAAAATAGATGGTAAAACTCAAATAATTTTTTTATCTGGAGATATTAATAGTAATAATGCACAAGAAGTTGAGGATGCAATTGATTCATTATTAAAGAATGATTTAGATTTAATCATTGATTGTAATAATTTAAATTATATTTCTAGTGCTGGATTAAGAATTTTATTAAGATTAAGAAAAAGCTTTGAAAATCTAAGAATTATTAATGTTAAATCTGATGTTTATGATGTTTTTGATATGACTGGTTTTACAAAAATAATGACTGTTGAAAAAGCATATAAGGAATTATCTGTTGATGGCTGTGAGGTTATTGGTAGAGGTGCTAATGGTATCGTTTATAGATATGACCCTGAAACAGTTATTAAGGTTTATAAGGATGCGGGAGATTTAGATGCTATTATTCACGAAAGAGAAGTTGCTAGAGAAGCTTTAATTTTAGGTGTTCCTACTGCTTTGTCTTATGATGTTGTTAAGGTTGATAATAGCTATGCATCTGTATTTGAATTAATAAATGCTAAATCATTTACAAATGTTATCCAAGAAAATCCAAAGGAAATTGATAAAATTGTAAATATGTGTGCAAGTTTATTACATCAAATTCATGATATTGAGGATAAAAAGGATAGTCTTCCTCATGCTAAAGCTAAGGCGTTAGAATGGAAGAATTATTTAAAGGAAGGTTTAGATGAGAAAACTATGGATAAGCTTCAAAAGCTAATTGAATCTATTCCTGATTCACTACATTTAATTCATGGTGATTATCATACTAAAAACATAATGCTTCAGGATGGTGAGGCAATTATGATTGATATGGATACATTATCTTTAGGTGATCCTTTATTTGAATTTGCTCAAATATATTTATCATATAGTGCTTTTGGTGAATTAGATCATAGTTGTGTTACTGATTTTTTAGGTATTACTTGGAATCAAGCTCAATATGTTTTAAATGAAACTATTAAAAAATATTTTGAAAAAGAAGATATAAGTGATTATTTAGATAAATGTGCTTTATTAGCTTATGCTAAGCTTTTAAGAAGAGATCTTAAGAGAAATATTGGTTCTTTAGAAGAAAGAGAATATTTAAAAAAGCGTATCACTGAGCTTACTAATAAATTTGATACTTTAGCATAATATAAAATTAAGCTTATTTTGGTCCTAAGGCTAGAATAAGCTTTTTATTTTACTTTATTTTTTATTAATGTTATAATTACTCAGGTATCTACCAAAAAAGGAGGTAACCCTTAAATGATTGAAGTTAAAGATTTAACATTCTCTTATGATACAAAAAATGAAGCATTGAAAAATGTTTCTTTTGTCGTTAATGATGGAGAATGGTTATCTATTTTAGGACATAATGGTTCAGGTAAATCAACACTTGCTAAGCTTTTAATTGGTCTTATTGAACCAACAAAGGGAAGCATTTTTTATAATGGTGTTATTTTAGATGAAAAATCTATTAATGAAATTAGAAGAAAAGTTGGAATTGTTTTCCAAAATCCTGATAACCAATTTGTTGGATATAATGTGAAATATGACATTGCCTTTGGACTTGAAAATCATAATATTCCAAGACAAGATATGATAAATTTAATAAATGAATATACTAAAAAGGTTGGCATGGAAAAATTTTTAGAGCGTGAGCCACAAACACTTTCTGGTGGACAAAAGCAACGTGTTGCCATTGCTGGTATATTAGCATTAAATTGTGAAACTATAATTTTAGACGAATCAACATCTATGCTTGATCCTGAGGGTGTAGATGATATTATTAATTTAATCGAAGAATTGCATTCTAAATATAATAAAACAGTTATTACTATTACTCATGATTTAAATTTAGCATCTAAAAGTGATCGCTGTTTAGTATTTAGACAAGGTGAAATTATTGCTGAAGGAACTCCTGAGGATATCTTTAAAGAAGGAGATATATTAAGAAGCTCTAATCTTGATATGCCTTTCCCTCTAAAGGCTTATGATATTGCAATTAAAAATGAAGTATTAAAAAATGATGAAAGGTTAATTAACGCCTTATGGGAATATCATTTAAAGAAGTAAGCCATTATTATAGAGGCTTAAAGAAAAAGGATATAACTATTGCTTTAGATAAAATTAATCTTGATATAGAGGGTAAAGGTGAATTTGTATCTATAGTAGGTAAAACAGGCTCAGGAAAATCAACGATGCTTGAACATATGAACGGCTTAACCTTACCAAGTGAGGGTACTGTTCAGATTTTTGATTATGTTATTACTCCTAAGAAAAAGAAAAATCCTAAGATGAAGGATATAAGAAAAAGAGTTGGCTATGTATTCCAATTTCCTGAATATCAGTTATTTGAAGAAACTGTATTAAAGGATATAATGTTTGCTCCAATGAATTTTGGAATGAAGGAAGCAGAGGCAAAGAAAAAAGCTATAGAGGTAGCTAAGCTTTTAGGAATTCAATCTCTATTAAATAAATCACCATTTAATTTATCAGGTGGACAAATGCGTAAATGTGCCATTGCTGGTATATTAGCATATGAACCAGATATTTTACTTTTAGATGAACCAACAAGAGGTCTAGATCCTAAGGCTGCAGCAGATATTATGAGAATATTTTATGACCTTCATAAAAAAACTGGAATAACTATTGTTTTAATTTCTCATGATATGAATATAGTTTATGAATATTCAACTAGAATTGTTGTTTTAAATGATTCACATTTAACATATGATGGAGATAAGGTTGAATTATTTAAATCAGGAATTTATAAGGATAATCATTTGACTAAACCAGATGTTTTAAAGCTAATTGATTATTTAAATGAGAAAATGGGCTATAACATTGATTATAATACATTTAATTTACAGGAATTGATGGAAAAGGTGGTGAAGCTTCATGAATAATATCACCTTTGGACAATATGTACCTGGTAATAGCTGGATTTATAAGCTTGACCCAAGAATTAAAATACTTCTTTCAATTATATTAATTGTTGTATTATTCTTACTACCTAATTTAATAACTATGGCAATTGGGCTTGGTGTTTTCCTATTGATATTTATTTCAACAAGAATATCATTATGGAAGGTGTTAAAGGGCTTAAAGGGAATAATGTTTTTGTTATTATTCACTGTTTTATTGCAATTAATTTATACAAAGGATGATTCATTTACATTACTTTATACATTTAAAATGCAAATAGGCTTATATCAAACCTTAATTATTGCTGGTATTGTTTTATTTTATTTCTTTACTAAGAAATTTATTCCAGTTAAGCTAATTTATTTATTGCTTGCAGCAACATCTGTATTTTTAGTAATGTGGTTGTCTAGATTTAATGATTTTGTTTGGAGTAATTGGGATTTCTTAATTTATCAACAAGGCATTGAAAGAGCTGGATTTATTCTAATTAGATTATTTGTTATGATTGGTATTACATCTTTATTAACATTATCTACAATGACAACTGATATCAATAATGGTATTGAAGGATTATTAGCTCCTTTAAAGCTTTTACATATCAATGTTGGTGTTTTTTCAATGCTAATTGCTTTAACATTAAGATTTATTCCTACCTTAATAGGAGAATCAAGAAAGATTATGAAGGCACAAGCCTCTCGTGGTGTTGATTTTGAAGAAGGTAAGATAAAGGATAAGGTTAAGCAAATCATTTCTTTATTAATTCCTATGTTTGTTATTTCATTTAAAAGAGCAGATGAGCTTTCAAATGCTATGGAGGCAAGAGGCTATATTATAGGTGAAAAAAGAACTAAGCTTGATGAGCTTAAGCTTAGATGGAGAGATTATTTATGCTTAGTAGTAACATGTGTATTAATGGGACTTGCAATTTGGAGTAGATTCTATGTATAGATATAAATGCATTATTTCTTATGATGGTACTAATTATATGGGCTTTCAAATTCAAGATGATTTACCTACTGTTGAGCTTGAATTAATGAAGGCTATAAAAAAAATGCTAAATGTTGATGTTAAAATATATCCATCAGGAAGAACTGATAGATATGTTCATGCTAAAGGGCAGGTTATTCATTTTGATTTAGAAAATCATTTAACTCCTTTATCATTAAAAAGAGGACTTAATACTTATTTAAATGATGATATCCATATAATAAGTGTTGAAGAGGTTGATGAATCATTTCATGCTAGATTTTCTGCAAAATCTAAGGAATATAGATATTATATTAACACTAAAGAATTAGATCCTATAACAAGAAATTATTCTGCTAATATTTATAATTTAGATTTAGATAAAATGAATGAGGCTATAAAGCTTTTTATAGGAACTCATGATTTTAAAGGCTTTGCTTCAGCTCAAATTGATAAAAGGAAAGATACAGTAAAAACGATATTTGAAGCTAAAATAAATGTTTTAGGTGATTATTTAGAATTTGTTTTTATAGGTACTGGCTTTTTAAAATATCAGGTTAGAAGAATGATGGGCTTATTAATTGAAATAGGAAGAGGAAAAGAGAAAAAAGAAAAAATTTTAGAGGTTTTTGAATCTAAAGATCCTAAAATAAGCCATAAGATAGCTGAAGGAAAAGGATTATATTTATATAAGGTTAATTATTAATAACAAAATAATTAAAAATAAAAAAAGGAAAAAAGAAAAAATGAAAGAAAGATTTAAAAACAACAAATGGGCTTTAGCATTATTTATCGCAACAATTGGTATTATTGTATCTAGTATCATTGGTATAATAATTTTATATGTGATGCTACCTCAAGCACTTGAAGAAGCCAAAAAGGTTCTTGAGGAGCAAGGCTATTCAGAGGAGCTTATTGAAGTATCAATCGGAATAACAAAGGGAATATTAATGTTTTCTATTTTTGTTTCAATTATAATTACTCTTTTTGTTGCTTTATGTGGCTTTAAGTGCTCATTAAATGGAAAGTGGAGAAAGGGTGCAATTGTATTTGGCGTTATCTTTGTAGTCTTTGATGTAATTAGTATATTTAGAGATGGTGGTCAAATAGCTGTAATTATATCTAATGTAATTTCTATATCACTTTCATCTTTATATTTAGCTGGTGCTATTAAATGCGATTATAGTTTTACTTTAAAAGCTAATGAATTTCAACCAAATGATGAAGTTAAAACATCTGAATCAAATGATGATGAATTTAAAATTTAATTGTAATTAAAAAATTAGATGACGGTTTTTACCGTCATTTTTCTTTTCTTATATTCACTATAATCATTTGTGCTTCTTTTTCCTTTACTATAATAGTAAAATAGCGTAAACTATCATTAGTAAATATCATTTTAAAAAGGAGATATATTGTATGATTAAAGACGAATGTTATGTGCTTTCAAACGGTGTAAAAATTCCTAAGATTGCTTTTGGTACTTGGCAAGTTAAGCCAGGAGATGAAGCTTATAATTCTGTATCAATGGCTTTAAAATTAGGTTATAAGCATATTGATACAGCTTTAGCTTATGAAAATGAAGAATCAGTTGGTAAAGCAATAAAGGATTCAAAAATTAAAAGAGAAGAATTATTTATTACAACTAAGCTTCCTTCACATATTAAGACATATGAAGGTGCTAAAGAAGCATTTATGACTTCTTTAAAATATTTAGATTGTGGATATATTGATCTTTATTTAATTCATGCACCATGGCCTTGGAGCAATGTTGGTGAGGATTGTACAAAGGGTAATATTGAAGCATGGAAGGCAATGATTGAATTATATAATGAAGGATTAATTAGAGCTATTGGTGTTTCTAATTTTAGACCTGAGCACATTAAGCCTTTAGTTGAAGCAACAGGATTTGTTCCTCATGCGGATCAAATTAGATTCTTTATTGGTAATACTCAAGATGAGGTATATAATTACTGTAAGGAAAATAATATCTTAGTTGAAGCTTATTCACCTTTAGCAACAGGTAATATTTTAAATTCACCTGAAATTTTAAAGATTGCTGAAAAATATAATGTTACTCCTGCAAAGATTGCAATTAGATATTGCTTAGAAAAAGGCACATTACCTTTACCTAAATCAACTCATGAAGAAAGAATTAAAGCTAATTTAGAAATTGATTTTGAATTAAAAGAAGAAGATATTAAGATTTTAGATAAGGTTCATAATCCTGAATTAGATAGAAAATTTAGAAGCTAGAAATAGCTTCTTTTTTCACAAAAAAAGGAGCAAATTTTGCTCCTTTAAAAATGCTTAAATTGAACCATAAAGCTTTGCGAATTTTGGTGATTTTTCGTTTAGCTTTGCAAATTCTTCTTCAGTAGGAATATCTTTAATACCTGATGCAGTGAAGTTTCTTAATACACCAACTAAGATAAATGGTCTAATGAATACTGAATGTGCCATGCTATATAATACTATTGCTAAAACACCAGCCATAACAAGCATTAATGTCTTTGGATCTTTTAAGAAATCCATATCAGTTATTTCTAATCTTGTCATAGATTCAGCAACTTCTAATGATAATGAATTAAATGCGTTTGGTACTAATGAGAAGATTCCGTAGAATATTCCGAAGAATGCACCACCAACAATAATTAATCCTAATAAGCCCATACCAAATATTCTTCCAATATTTTTAAATAATGTTTTACCATGCTTGAAGAATATTGCAGAGCCTTCACATGCAGCTCTTGCTGTACCTATTTTTGTACGATAGAAGACCCATCCTAAGCAGCAATCACATAAATATCCTAATAGAATTTGGATACCTGAATCAATAATTGAAGTAATAGTATTTCCTGTTTCTCCACCTAATGCAGTACCTAATCTATTAATTGATCTTGTGATTTGTCTAAAAATTCCTTTGATAGCACCTGTTACAAAGAAGAATGCTGTAATAGATGCGAAACGCTCTTTAACAACCTTTCTACCTTCATGTAAAACCTTATCTGGTAATTTACCTTCTGTAACACCTTGTGTCATCATTGCGACTTGACCGGCCTTTAATACGTTGCTTACAAAAATCTTAATTAATATTAAAACAACAATACCTATAACTACTCCAATTAGTAAGCCGATTATACCTTTGTCATTCATTTTATTTCCTATTACAAATCCTAAGGTAGCTAACGCTCCCCAAAGAATTAATGCTAGAATATCGATTAAAAAACCGACTAGTGAAAACGACAAAGTCTTTTTATATACTTGAAAATTTGTCATATAAATCCCCCTTCTTTTTTATTATACATTATCAAATTTTAATATTTTCCACATTGTTTTAAAAATGTGTGATTTAATTATTATTTCATAATAATTTAAACGAAAAATTGAATTTTTGGTTGCAAACTTTACCGAATAGTTATATAATATTAAAATGCCTATTAAGGCGAATTTTATACAAGTTTTTTATAATTTTTATGCTTAAAACTATAGTTTTATAGTTAGATATATATTTGTGGTTATCCCTAAATAAAGGCTTGAAACAACCTTATAAGTTAAATCTTATGAAGTCTTTTAAGACGGTTTTAAAATTTAAAGAAGGGATGTATAGACAGACTATACAAAGGTGCAGTAAATGAATTACAAGAATGTCAATTATGGTAAGAAATCTGTTAGACGTAATTATTCAAAAATTCGTACTGATTTAGAATTACCTGGATTAGTTGAAATTCAAACTGAATCTTTTAAGTGGTTCGTAGAAAAAGGTTTACAAGAAGTATTTGATGATATTTCACCTGTTGAATCATTTAAAGGAGATTTAAAGCTTTATTTCGTTGACTATCATTTCGAAGAGCCAAAGTATGATGTAGTTGAATCTAAATTAAGAGATATTAACTATTGCCGTCCTTTAAAAGCTCATGTTATGTTAGAAAACACCCAAACAGGAGAAGTACAAGACACTGAAATTTTCATGGGTGATATCCCATTCATGACACCTGTTGGAACATTCGTTATCAATGGTGCTGAACGTGTTATTATTTCTCAAATCGTTCGTTCTTCTGGTGTATATTTCTCAAAGGAAATTGATAAGAAATCAGGAGAAACTAAATTCGCTGGTCAAATTTTCCCAACACGTGGTGCGTGGATTGAATATGAGGCTGGTTCTAAAGAAGTTTGGTATGGTAAGATTGATAGATCTAAAAAGATTCCTTTAACTACAATCTTAAGAGCTTATGGTTTATCAAGCAATAAGCAAATTACTGATTTATTTGGAGATAACCAATATTTTAAAGCTACTTTTGCGAAGGATAATACAACAAACTCAGAAGATGCTGCAAAGGAAGTTTATTTCCGTTTAAGAGGAGATAATGTTCCTGTTGAAGGCGCTAGAGCTTTAATCGTTGATAGATTATTTGACGATAATAAGTATGATCTACAAAAGGTTGGTCGTTATAAGTATAATGTTAAGCTTGATGTTTTACAAAGAGCTAAGAATCAAGAATTAGCTAAGGATGTTGTTGCTAAAGAAGATATTTTCGATGCTGAAACTGGTGAATTATTATTCAATGCTGGTGAAAGAATCGCTTCTGCAGGTGACATTGTTACTGGTGAAGTTTATAAGAACTTAGACAAGGCAAGAGCTGCATTAAGAGAAAAGATTGATTTAGGTAACACATTATGTGATGACCCAGTTTGTGAAATTTTATATATTCACAATTCTAAGGGTGAAGAGGTTAAGGTTATTGGTAACTACCATGAAGAAGATGCTTTACATATCACTATGTCTGATATTTTAGCTTCTGTATCTTACTTCATTAACCTATATCAAAATGTTGGTAATATTGATGATATTGACCACTTAGGTAACAGACGTTTACGTTTAGTTGGTGAATTATTAAAGAACCAATTCAGATTTGGCTTTGTTAAATTATCTAAGAACATTAGTGATAGAATGACTACTGTTGAAATTGATAAGGCAACTCCTTCAAACTTAATCAACATTAAGCCATTAACATCATCAATTAAAGAATTCTTTGGTTCAAGCCAATTATCACAATTCATGGACCAAATTAACCCACTTGCTGAAATCACTCAAAAGAGAAGAATTTCTGCCTTAGGTACAGGTGGTATCGCTAGAGATAGAGCCGGTGTAGAAGTTCGTGACGTACACAATTCTCACTATGGTAGAATGTGTCCTATTGAAACTCCTGAAGGTCCTTCAATCGGTTTAATCACATCTTTAGCTACTTACGCTAAAGTTAACAAGTTCGGTTTCATTGAATCTCCTTACTATGTTGTTAAGTTAGATGAAAACGGTCAAAAATATGTTTCTCAAGATGTTGAATATTTATCAGCTGATATGGAAGATGGTAAGGTTATCGCTTCTGCATCAACTAAGCTTGATGAAGCTGGTCACATCATTGAAGAAAAGGTTATGGGTAGAAGAAACGGAGAAACTGAAATCGTATCTCCTGAAGAAGTAGATTACATGGACGTATCTCCAAAGCAAATCGTTTCTGTTGCCGCTGCCTGCGTTCCATTCCTAGAGCACGATGACGCTACTCGTGCGCTAATGGGTGCAAACATGCAACGTCAAGCCGTACCTATTATTAATCCAGAAAGCCCAATTGTTGGTACTGGTATGGAATATAGAGCAGCTAAGGATTCAGGTTCTGCACTTGTAGCTTCTGAATCTGGTATTGTTGAATACGTAGATGCTAAGAAGATTGTTGTTAAAGAAAATAACAATACATTCCACACATATAATTTATATCAATTCTTACGTTCAAACTCTGCAACTGCAGTAATGCAACGTCCAATTGTTAAGCCAGGTGAGGTTATCGAAAAGGGTGACATCATCGCTGATGGTCAATCAATGAAGGATGGAGAATTAGCATTAGGTAGAAACGTTAGAATCGCATTCATGACTTGGGAAGGCTACAACTTCGAAGACGCCGTAATCATGAGTGAAAAGATGGTTTATGATGATGTTTATACATCTTTACATATTGATGAACAATCAGTTGAATGCCGTGACACTAAGTTAGGTTCAGAAGAATTCACAACTGAAATTCCTAACGTAAGTGAACAAGCTAAGAGAAACCTAGACGCAAACGGTATTATCATTCCTGGTAGTGAAGTAAAAGAAGGCGATATCTTAGTTGGTAAGGTAACTCCTAAGGGTCAAACAGATCCAACTCCAGAAGAAAGATTTATCGGTGCTATCTTCGGTGATAAGAACCCTGATGTAAGAGATACATCTTTACGTGTTCCTCACGGAGGCGGAGGTATCGTTCAATCTGTTCAACATTTATCTAAAGCAAATGGTGATGATTTAGGACCTGGTGTAAACGAGGTTGTTAGAGTATTCATCGTTCAAAAGAGAAAGATTCAAGTCGGAGATAAGATGGCTGGTCGTCATGGTAACAAGGGTGTTATTTCTAACATTTTACCATTAGAAGATATGCCATATTCTGCTGATGGTCAACCAATCGATATCATGTTAAACCCTCAAGGTGTTCCTTCTCGTATGAACATCGGTCAAGTTTTAGAATTACACTTAGGTATTGCTGCTAAGAAGCTTGGCGTTAAGGTTGCAACTCCAGTATTCGATGGTGCTACTATTGAAGATATTGAAGCTATTATGAAGGAAGCTGGTCTTCCAAGAGATGGTAAGCAAGTTTTATATGATGGTAGAACTGGTGAACCATTCGAAAATCCTATTACTGTAGGTATTATGTATTTCGTTAAGTTAAGCCACATGGTTGACGATAAGTTACATGCTAGAAACATTGGTAAGTATACTTTAGTTACTCAACAACCAATGGGTGGTAAAGCTCAAAACGGTGGTCAACGTTTCGGTGAAATGGAAGTTTGGGCATTACAAGCATATGGTGCTGCACATACATTAAGAGAAATGATGACTATTAAGTCAGATGATTTAGTTGGTAGAGACCAAGCATATCATGCTATTACATCTGGTCAAATTATTCCTGAATCATCAATTCCTGAATCATTCAGAGTATTAACACGTGAATTACAATCACTTGGTATTCATGTTGAATTAATTAATAATGAAGGTGAAAACGAGGTTAACCGTTCAATCGTTGACCAACAAATTCACCCATCTGTTCGTCCTGTAACAGGAAGAAAGCCTCAATTTGTGGAAACTCCATTTGTTAAGGCAAATTCTAATGAAGAAGACGATTTATCACTTGATGATGAATCAAACGAGTAAAGGAGGAGTATGATATATGAGTAAGCAATATAAGTACTTAAAGGTTGGTCTAGCATCACCTGAAGAAATTTTATCATGGTCTCATGGCGAAGTAACAAAGCATGAAACAATCAATTATCGTACCCTTAAACCGGATCCAGATGGACTTTTCTGTGAAAAGATTTTCGGACCTACAAAGGACAATCAATGTGCTTGTGGTAGATCAAGAAAAAATGATAAAGGTAAAATCTGTGAAAAGTGCGGAGTAGAAATTACTGAATCAAGAGTTAGAAGAGAAAGAATGGGTCACATTCAACTTGCTAGCCCAGTAGTTCATGCTTGGTTCTTAAGAAACAGCCCATCTCCTTTAGCAACTCTTTTAGGTTTAAAGAGTAAGGATCTTGAACAAATTGTATACTTAGCTGCATACATTGTTACTGATCCAGGTACAGTAAATGACCCTGAAATTAAGAAAAAGAAAATCTTAACTAAGAGCCAATATTCTGAACTTCAAGAAAAGTATCCTCGTCAATTCAAGGCAATGACTGGTGCTGAAGCTATTAAGCAATTATTAAAGGAAATTGATCTTGAAGAAGAAGCTAAGATATTAAGAAGAAAATTAAAAACATCTTCTAAGCAACGTCGTGATCAAACTATTAAGAGATTAGAGGTTGTTGAATCATTCCTAAGATCAGACAATAAGCCTGAATGGATGATTCTAGAAGTATTACCAGTTATTCCACCTGATTTACGTCCTATGGTACAACTTGAAGGTGGAAGATTCGCTACAACTGATTTAAATGATTTATATAGAAGAATCTTAAACAGAAATAATCGTTTAAAGAAGGAATATGAAATGCATGCTCCATCTTTAATTATCGAAAACGAAAAGAGAATGCTTCAAGAAGCAGTTGACTCTTTAATCGATAATTCAAAGCGTGGTGGCAAGAGTGCAAATGATAAGAACCGTTCATTAAAGAGCTTATCTGATATGTTAAGAGGTAAGCAAGGACGTTTCCGTCAAAACCTACTTGGTAAGCGTGTTGACTATTCAGGACGTTCAGTTATCGTTGTTGGTCCATCTTTAAGAATGTACCAATGCGGTCTACCAAAGGAAATGGCTTTAACATTATTTAAGCCATTTGTTATTAGAGAATTAATGGCTAGAACAGGCGTTGCATTATCTGTTGCATCTAAGCAATGTGATAACCAAGACGACGTAGTTTGGAAGATTCTAGAAGAGGTTATTAAGGAACACCCAGTTTTATTAAACCGTGCCCCTACTCTTCACAGACTTGGTATCCAAGCATTCGAACCAGTATTAATTGAAGGTAAAGCTATTCGTTTACATCCACTTGTTTGTACACCATTCAACGCTGACTTCGATGGTGACCAAATGGCTGTTCACGTACCTCTATCTTTAGAAGCT
>JAFXUP010000129.1 GCA_017524905.1 Acholeplasmatales bacterium
GCTTTTAAAAATTTTAAAGCAACACATTTTGTATTTCATTTAATAATTGTTATTTCTGCAATTATTCAGTGGACAGGTATATTCGTTTGCTTATATTTATAACAATTCATTATAATAATTTTATAAAAGATGATTTAGGAGGTAGGAAATGATACTATTTTTAGCACCTTATTTTGAGGTAAAGCCTTGGGCTGGAAATGAATTAAATAGAATTTATGATTGTCCAGAATCTACAGGTGAAGCTTGGATAGTATCTGGCTATAATAATAAATCATCTATTATTTTAAATTCTATATATAAAGGAAAAACTCTAAGATGGCTTTGGGCTAATCACCCAGAGCTTTTTGGAGATTATGAGGAAAAAGAATTTCCACTATTATTAAAATTGATTTCTTCTAAAGAAGATTTATCTGTTCAGGTTCATCCTAATGATGATTATGCTTTGAAGACTAAAAGCTCGTTAGGTAAATTTGAATGCTGGTATGTACTTCCTGAGACTAAAGCAAAGGATGTTACAGTTGGTGTTAATTGTAAAAATGCCATAGAATTAAAAAAGATTATTGATAATAATCAAATAGAAGAATTTTTAATAAAAAAGGAAATAAAGCCTGGTGATTTAGTTGTTATTGATCCAGGAAGAGTCCATGCAATTCATGGTGATACTTTTGTTTTAGAAACACAAGAATCATCTGATATTACATATAGACTTTATGATTTTAATAGAATTCCAAAGCGTGAGTTACATATAGAGGATTCCTTAAATGTAATTAGATATGATAATGACAAAAATTTCATTTATGATTTTTCCAAAAATGATCGCTTTAAAAATGAGCATTTTAATTTTGAACATGTATTATTAACTAAATCAAAAAAATTCCATAAACAAGGATTTAAGATTATTTATGTTTTAAATGGTAATGGAATAATAAATAATTACAAAATTAAAAAAGGTGATACCTTCATTATTACAGAAGATGAAGGAGAACTATTATTTGATGGTGAGGTTGAAATTGCTTTAATCACACCTAAAAAAAGAGGAAAGGGGAGAACTAAAATGCGTAAAAGAGCTTTAATAACAGGTATTATTGGTCAAGATGGCTATTATTTAACAAAATTATTGCTAGAAAAAGGCTATGAAGTGCATGGACTTATTCAATCACAGCTATCTTTAAATTTATCTGCAATAAAGGAATTTACAAATAATGAAAATTTCTTTACACATATTGGTGATATGACTGACACTTCAAGTATCAATAAAATATTACTTACAATTAAACCTGATGAGGTTTATCATTTAGCAAGCCAATCACATGTTGCCTATTCATTTGAAATACCTGAATATACAGCTCAAGTTAACGCCTTAGGAACATTAAGAATTGTTGATGCTATTAAGAATTCTGAATTAAGAATTAAATTATTTAATTTGTCAACAGCTTATCTATTTAAAGGTGATATTACACCTCAAACAGAACAAACTCCTTTTGAGCCTCAAAATCCATATTCTATATCAAAAGAATATGCTCATAATATAGTTAAATCATATCGTGATAACTATAATATTTATGCTGTAAATGGTATTTGTTATAACCATGAATCAAAATTAAGAGATGAATCCTTTGTTTCTAAAAAGATTATTACTGCAGCAAAAAGAATAAAAAATCATGAGCAAGATGTTTTAGAATTAGGTAATTTAAATGCTTGTCGTGAATGGGGATTTGCAGAAGATTATGCTTATGCTATGTGGCTATCTTTACAACAAGCAAAGGCTACTGATTATATTTTTTCAACTGGTGTTGCATACACAGTAAGAGAATTTGCGACTAAGGCATTTCATCATTTAGGAATCAATCTTCATTGGGAAGGCGAAGGCTTAAATGAGGTTGCAAAAGATGATAATGGAAAGATTGTTATCAAAGTAAATCCAAACTTATTTAGACCAAATGATGCGAATGCGTTATTAGGTTCACCTAAGAAATTTAATGATTTAACTGGCTTTACATTTAGCCAAAATATTGATGAATTAATTGATCAAATGATGGAGGATTAGTATGCTAACATTTTTAATTATGGCAGGTGGTAGTGGTGAAAGATTCTGGCCACTATCTACAAAGAAAAAGCCTAAGCAATTATTAAAAATATTTTCTGATAAATCTTTAATTAGACTTGCATATGAAAGGATTTTACCATTAGTCGATAAAGATAAAATCTTTATCGCAACAAATGAAATTCAAGTTCCAGCCTTAAAGGAAGATTTAAAGGAATTAGATGATTCTAGAATAATTATTGAACCAGCATTTAGAGATACAGCTGCAGCTATAGCTTATGGTTCAACAATGATTTCAAAATATTATGATAATCCAACTGTTGTTGTTTTAGCATCAGATCATTTAATTTCAAATGGTGATGAATTTAGAAAAGTAATTAAAATTGCTGAAGAAGAAGCTAATAAAGGTTCTATTGTAACATTAGGTATTAAACCAACATATCCTGAAACAGGCTATGGATATATTGAAGTTAGTAATTCGACTTTAAATGTTCCAACTAAATCTTTAGGATTTAAGGAAAAACCAAAATATGAAATTGCCAAAGAATATTTTGAATCAAAAAGATATTTATGGAATAGTGGAATGTTTATTTTTAAATATGAAACTATTATGGAAGCATTAAAAAAGCATTCTTTAAATCATTTTGAAACAATAGAAAAAATTAAACCATTATTTAATAAAAATGAAGGAACTATTACTGCAAATATTGTAAAGGATGAATTTATGAATTTTGAAAAGAAATCCATTGATTTTGCGGTAATGGAAAAAGCTTCAAATATAATGGTTATTCCATCTGATTTTGGATGGAATGATGTAGGTAATTTTACTGCCTTTGAGGAATTATTTGAAAAAGATGAAAACCAAAATGTTGTAAGAAACATAAATACTATTTCAGTTGATTCTAAAAATAATATTATTGTTTCTGATGGAAGCTACCAAAGAGTATCTTTACTAGGAGTTGAAGATATGATTGTTGCAGTAACAAAAGAAGAAATCTTGGTTTGTGCTAAGAATAAAAATCAAGATATTAAAAAGATTTTAAAAGAAATTAATTAAAAGTTCTCGTTTGAGAACTTTTTTTGTTTAGTAAGCTTTACCTTTTATATTTATATAAATATAAAACCTTGAATATAGAGTATAGAAATGTTAGAATATAATGGTATAATGTAAAATTATCGCATTATTATTTTATTAAGTTTTAAAGTAGGAGACATGAAGATGATACCTAAAATAATTCATGCATGTTGGTTAGGAAAGGCTGAAATGCCTCAAGTATATAAAGACTATGTTGAAGGTTGGAAAAAACTTAATCCTGATTTTGAAGTTAAATTATGGACAGACGAAGATTTTGAAAAATATTATGACGATTCTTTATTTGTTAAAGATTGCTTAAGATTAAAAAAATATGGATTCTTAGCTGATTTTTTCCGTTTTACAGTTCTTTATGAATTTGGTGGAGTATATATTGACACTGATGTTGAAATGTTTAAACCTTTAGATGAATTTATGAACTATAAAATGTTTATGTGCTATATATTTGATTCATCAATTGGTACAGCGACAATCGGAACAGAAGCACATAATCCTTTAATTAAAGAATGGCTAGAAAAGCTTGAAAAGGATTATGATGAAAAAAAGAACTTTACAGTTAGTAATGATTGGATAACTAAATACTTTATAGATAATTTTGAAGATTTTAGATTATCAGGAAAGCATCAATCATTAAAGTGTGGAATTGAATTATTTCCAAAAGAATATTTTGAAAGATATCATGGTAATAAAAAGAAACCTGGCGGTTGGGCTGAGCACCATTGTGCTGGTTCTTGGAGTGATTCTAAAGATGGTAAAATGAAAAAAATATTAAAGAAAATTTTACCAAGAAGATTAATATCTTATTTAGGACATAAAAAATTTATAAAAACAACTCCATATTATGAAATTTATAAAAAGCAAAGGAAGGAAATAAAATGAAAATGAATATCTATGTAGTTACACATAAGATTATTGATAATCCACTTCCTGATAATTATTCATATATAATGGTTAATGCAAATAAAACATCTCATAATTATAAATATGGTGATAATGTTGGTGACAACATATCTGAAAAGAATCCAAATTATTGTGAGCTTACTGCTGGATATTATATTTGGAAAAATGATCATGAAAATGATATAGTTGGAATCGCTCATTATAGAAGATTTTTAACTACTAATCGTTTTTCATCAAATATAAAATCTTACGTAAATGAAAAAAATATTTGCAGGGATTTAAAAAAATATGATTTTATTTCAACTAAGCCTTATAAAACTAAAATGACAGTGAAAGAACATATGGGATTAAATGTTCGTGAAAAGGATTTGGTTTTACTAAGAAAAGCAATTAATGAGGTTTGTCCTGATTATTTAGAATCATATGATAAAGTTGTTAATGGACATCAAAGCTATTTATTAAATATGATAATAACATCTAAAAATAATTATGATGATTATTATAAATGGTTGTTTAGTGTTTTAGAACATATGGAAAAAGAAGTAGATATGACTGGATATTCAGTTCAAGAACAAAGATTATATGGATTCTTGTCTGAAAGATTGTTTACTGTTTATGTTTTAAAAAATAATTTTAAGGTTAAGAGTTATCCTACAACCATTGTAGGAGAATCTAAATTAAAATTAACTAAAAACAAAATTTTAAAAAAATTGAGATTGAAAAAAGATTAAGATTTATACCTATTGGTAGTAATGATATTAATATCATTAAAGAGGATTGTTTATGTTTAAGAAGCTGAATGAAAACAAATTATTTGAAGAATTATATATTGTTTGTGTGTTTTTAATCGCTTTAATTGGGTGGTTTTTTAAAAGCCAATATGGTTATACAGCCATTGCAATAGTTTCATTTGTAACTGTTATGCTGTTTAACGATGTAAAATATTTAGTTCCTTGTGGGCTTGGTATGGTTTTTTCAATCGGCTCAGGTTTTGAAACAAATTCCTCTTATGGACCATTGATTGGATCAGTTTTGATTTATGCATCATCTTTTATTGTTTTTGTAATTCGTAATGGATTAAATTTTAAAAACTTTAAGAGTTTTAAGGGTTTATTAATTCTTGCAATTTTAAGTTTTATTCCTCTTATATATCGAAATACAATTAAAGATGGAATTTCATCAGGAGTTTTAGATAACTCAGCTGTATCTTTATATGTATTATATTTTGGTTATTTTGCTTATGTACTATTATATTTTTTATTTGCAATGACTTTGAAAAAAGATTCATTAAGAATAATTTTTAAAACAATTGGTTACATGACAATCATTCTTTCATTAGAATGCTTTATACATGTAGTAATCGATGGTTTTAATAAGGGATATCGTCTCGGCTGGGGACATTGTAATGAAGCTGGTATATTAATGTTATTTGGCCTTCCATTCATTATGGTTGGATTAGTAAAGGCTGATAAGATTTCGGAAATGATTGTTGCAATTATCAAATTTTTGATAGCAATTGTAGGAATTATATGTAGTACTAGCAGAGGAACTTATTTATTTGGATTTATAGAGGTTGTAGTTTTATTGATTTATACATTAATAAAATCAAAACATTGGAAATCTATTTTAATAATTCTAATTTCTTGTTTAATAGTTGGAATTATTGGTATTCAAATAAAAATAGGTATTGTTAAATTGGTAAGAGATATTATTGATTTGCTTTTATACAGGGGATTTGAATTTGGTGACAGAACAAGATTGTTCAAGCAATCTATCGTTATTTGGAATGAAAATTGGTTAACAAGACTATTTGGTGCAGGTATTGTAGCTGAATTAGCAATAAATAGAGTTGGATTTGAGGATATGAATACATTTGTTGTATATCATTCAACATTCTTTTCTTGCTTAGCTACTTTAGGTATTTGTGGTGTGTTAGCATTAATTTATCATTTCTATGAAAGATATAGTCAAATGAAATATTTTGAAAAGGATGTTATGTTTATCCTTTTAATTGGTTTCATTATGTTAGATATTTATGGTATGATGGATAATACTTATGGTATGTATTATTTTATGATACCACTTGTAATATTTATGGCTGCAGTAGATTGTTATACATCAGATGAAAGTGTTAAGAAAATTGAACTTGATTTGAGGTGAATTAAATGAAACAAACTAAATCTATGAAGCTTGCCTTAAATATGGATTATAATGTTTCAATGTACAAAAAAAAGCCTTTTTACTCTTTTATTAAGAGATTAGCTGACATAGTTTTATCTTTAATTTTATTAATTTTATTTTCATGGCTATATGTAATTTTATGGTTACTTGTTAAATTGACTTCAAAAGGCCCAGCCTTTTATGGACATGTACGTGTTGGTAAAAATGGTAAGCATTTTAAAGTATGGAAATTTAGATCTATGAAAATGGATAGTAGACCTTTAGAAGAAATTTTTACTAAAGAGCAAATGGAAGAATATAAAAGAGATTTTAAGGTTACTAATGACCCAAGAATTACAACTTTTGGTAAATTCTTAAGAAAAACTTCCTTAGATGAATTACCACAACTATGGAATGTATTTATTGGACAAATGTCATTTGTTGGATTTAGACCTATTTTAGATGAAGAATATGAAAAATATGGTGAGAATAAAGAATTACTTACTAAGCTTAAACCAGGCATAACAGGCTATTGGGCAAGCCATGGTAGAAGCTTAACATCGTATGATGATAGAATTAAAATGGAACTTTATTATAGTGTTAATTATTCTTTATGGTTAGATATAAGAATATTTTTCCACACATTTATAGGTGTTTTAAAATCTGAAGGTGCAAAATAATAAAGGGAGGAGAATCTATGGTACATAATAAAAGAGTATCAAATGTACTTATCATTATTTTTAATTTGTATTTATATTATTATGCATATAGATATATTTTAAGATACAATGATAGTGAAACTTCCCCAACTTATTCAGATACTCCTTTGATTCTTCAAATTGGTAAATATATATTACTGGTATTATTGATTGCAGTTTTTTTACTTTATACATTCAAAAAAAAGGTAAAAATTAGAGGTCGAAAGGTATTAGTATTTATTGCATTTTTGGTTTTAATTTTACAAGAAATATATTGTTTTATTCTTGATAAAAATTCAAACCAGTTAACATTTTCACTATGCCTAATTCCGCCTTTTCTCATGCTGTTATTCAATGAGCAAATTGACTATAATGCTTTTGATAAGTCAATAGAGATATTTGTTTACATTTCAATTGCTTATGAAATATTACAGGTACTATTATTCATTGGTTTTAATAGATTGCCAGCACTTGCATATGATACCGGAGTATTTACTGATGTAAGATATGGATCTGTTTGGGATGACCCTAATGGATTCGCCTTATTTACTATATTTTTAATTCCTTATTCTTTATATAAGTTTAAAGGATTAAAAAGAATTATTATCCTTGTATTATTGCTTGGAATGTTAGGATTAACATTTTCTCTTACTGCAATTGCAGTTGCGGTTGTAATAGCATTTATTGCTTTGGTTTCAAGTATTTTAAAAAATACAAAAAGAAGTATATGGATATATATTGTTACTCTAACAACAATAATTTTAGGAATTATTGCTGCATTGACTAAAATTGATTCATTCCTTGTTTTTATGGATAGTAAACAAGGTTCAATTTTAGGACATTTGGAAAGTTTTAAATTAACTGGTTTCACGATTTATCAATTTTTAGGTATAATTCCTAAAGCGATTGATGCTGAGTCGGGCGCAATAAAGCTTCTATATATTGGTGGAGTTTTACATTTTATTGTATTCTTTATATTAAGCATTTGTGCCTTAGTAAGATTAAGAATTTTGTCTAAAAACAGTAATAATCCTGGCATATATAAAGCAATGTTTTGGTATGTATTAGGATTTATGATAGGTTGTATTAATTTACCTTATATGTATATTTTTGTAACGTTTGGTATTTATGGAATGTTTATTGGTATAGCTTATATGCCTTTGAAGAATAATGCCATTAAAGAAGGAGAAGATTTAAATGAATGATGAAAATGGAATTTCTATATTAGACCTTTTTAAGGTAATGTATGGAAGAAAACTTACAATTTTAATAGCTACTGTTCTAACAGTAATAGTTGCTGTACTTGCTGTTACATTTGGATATAATAAATCAAATTCAACTTATGTTTCAAATTTTAGCTATAACAATTCTGAAATTAATAGTGGAAAATATGTTGATGGCTCAAGCTTTGACTATCGTGCACTTGCATCTTTAGAAGTTTTAAATGCTGTTAAAGCAACTGATAGCATTTATGCATCAATTGATGTAGATAAAATGTATGAAAAAGGCGACATTGATGTTCAAATTAATTATGATAAGAATGATTTAAAAGATAATTATAATGTTTATTATAGAATTGCAATTAAGAAAAAATATTTTAAAAATGAATTTTTAGCTAAACAATTTATTTCAGCATTAACAGAATATCCTGTTAATAGAACAAAAACAATTGCTCAAAACTTAAATTATAATTCTAATTTAACTTCATTTTCAAAAACTACTACTTATGAAAGTAAATTATTATTTTTACAAGCACAATTAGAACTTTTAGATGAAAGCTATGCTTCAATGGTTGAGCAATTTGGTGATAATATTATTAATGATAAAAAATTATCAACTTATAAAAATGAATTAGATTTA
>JAFXUP010000017.1 GCA_017524905.1 Acholeplasmatales bacterium
AAATGGGAGCTCTTTTCAATATAAAATAAAAAACACCCTTAGGGTGTGTTTTTATTACATTATTTATAAAATTATAATGTGTTAACTGCCTTTGCTAATTCAGCCTTATGTCTAGCTACAAAGTTCTTATGAACGATTCCCTTAGCTTGAGCCTTATCTAACTTAGAATAAGCTAAATTTAATGCAGCCTTAGCCTTTTCAGCGTCCTTAGCTTCTACAGCAGCGTAAACATTTTTCATTGCTGTCTTAAGTGAAGATTTGTATGATGCATTGAATTGTCTAGCCTTTTCGTTAGTACGGATACGCTTAATTTGCTGTTTAATATTTGCCATGAGTTTTCACCTCCAACATTCTACATGCAATCACAATTATATCATTAGGTAAATCATATTTCAAGAAAAAAATTAATTTAATAATTTACATAAAATTCAATAAAAATTTTTATATATTTGTTAGTGTCAAGTCCTATATTAAAAAAAATTATAATGCTATAATAATTACACTTGTTTGAAAAAAATGGAGCTGACTAAAATGAAATATAGAATCGCGTATCTTAGAACTCAAAATTCTGATTTTGTGCCATACCTTTCAGACCTAGATGTGCTAGTAGATGATCTGGTAATGGTAGAAGGATTAAATGATACCTATAAGGTAGAAAAGGTATCAGAATTCGATGATAATTCAATGCCTTATGAATTATCAAAGCTAAAGAAAATAACTAATATTATTAATAAGGATATTAATGAAATAAGAATAGAATCTAAAATTCTTCCTTACTTTTCTTATTTAGATTATCATCTAGATTTTTTAATGTGTAAGGATGATAATTCTAATAAGAGTCCTTTATCATTTATTCAATCATTAAAGGTTATTAATGATTCAGATAATGATTATGATAATTTAAAAATTACATTTGAATTTTCTAATCCATTATTAAAAATAAATGATATAAGCCTAGGATTAGTAAATAAGAATACAGAAGAACCAATCATAAGACCTTATTTACATATTGATTTAGATGAGCTATCTAAATTAGATGAAATAAGTGTAACATCACTTGAAATTTCTATAAGTGATGATGAAAAGACTTATGCAAGATTCCATCATATCTTCCATTTATTACCAATAAATACACCATCAATTGAGGCAAGATATGATTTTAGAATGTATATTAAATATATTAATAAGGATCATGTGTTAATTGATGAATTTATTAAAAATAATGAATTCTTATCTAATCCATATAAGCATTCTATTAATGATTTAATGGAAGAGCAAAATAAAATATATGAAGCTATTAAGGGATTAAATTTAGAATATATTGAAGAGCCTTTATATGTAAATAATGATGGTATTTATTGTAATAAGGTTAGATTAACTCAAGAATTATTAGAAAATAAAAAGGGTAATCAATTAGATATTTCATTATTCTATATCTCATTATTAGAAAGATTAGGATATAATCCAATTTTAGTAATGACTAAGGCACAAGCCTTTATTGGTTTATATTTAAAGAAGGATTTATCTAAGAATATATTTGAAAATGG
>JAFXUP010000130.1 GCA_017524905.1 Acholeplasmatales bacterium
AGTTGTTCCATATTTATCTTGTGCTTCTATTAAATTACCTGATGCATCATATGTATATGCTGTTCCAAAACCTTTATTTAATAGTTGTAATCCACCTATAATTAATGTCGCATTATAAATATATATTAACATCCTTACTGAATTATATTTTTTTGTAGGTCTTATTCCAACACTTATTAATCTATATGTTGTGCTTATATCTAAATTATTTATATAGATTCTTTTTATTACATCATTAACCATTAATTCAATATAAAATCTTGAATTAACTTCTGCACTTACTACCTTAACCCACAATAAAAAACTCAAATAATCATTTGATGTGCCTTCCCTATTTACAATTGAATATGTATTTCCACTTCCAGATATCATATATGGATTAATCATTTTATTTTGCAGGTTAATATCTATATTACTAATACTATATGCTGTTTTATTTACATCCGTTATAAAATCATTTAAATCTAAGAAATTTAAATCTGCTCCTTCAACTCTAAATTCATTACTAACAAATGTAGGCAATTTATAATCATTATGATAAATAACCCCTTGTGCCATATTATCATTTAATGTAGTTACACATATTCCTTTATTATCAAAAAAATAAATTAATTCTTGTCCTAATGAATTAATCACTTTTGTTTTATTATTATAATATGTTATGGTTGTACTTCCTATTAAATTAGATAGAAAATATTCTTCAATCAATGTTGAAGATGAATTAATTGTAACTACTATTTTATTACCTGATATATTATCAATTATTTCATATGAATTTGAACCATAATTTATTGTTTCATTTCTTATATAATCATTCCCTTTTTTTACACTTATACCTGATAATCTATCTTGATTATCATAACTTAAATTTGTTTCAAATAATATATCTTGTGAATCAGAATCTCTATAATAACATGTATTTACTTTATTATTTATTATATTTAATGTTAATGAATCATTAAATGAATTTTTATATACTATTTGATTATTTGGATATGTTATTGAATATTCTGCTTTACCAATAATCTTTATAGCTTTAAAATAATTAGAACTACCAGCTTCATATTCTATTTTATTTCCTTCTTTATCCTTTATTCTATAAGCATAATATGATGACTGATCTCTATATAATATATTTTGTGTTTCTATATTCTTATAATTATAACTATCAACTATATCATATCTATCTACACTAAAATCTGAATTATAAACATTACAGCAATCACTTAATTGTTCTATTCTTTTATATAATGAAGACCTTATACCTTTTCCAAAATTTTCAATTTCATTTTGATTATTATGGCTATAAAGTATGTTTAAATTAAGAGGCATTCTACCTATTTGAAGTGTTAAAGGTGTAATAAAAAACAAGTCCTTATTAACACTTGATAAATTGATTTTTAAAGATATTCCACCAACACTAAAATCTAAAAATGAATTATATTTTTTCAAACCCACATTTCCCACTTTTATATACCTGTCTTTCTTAAATTTTTTATTGATTAATTACATTTTAATTTTATTATTTAGTTTTTTCTTAGTCAAGATAAAATAGAAAAAAATGCCCAAATTATAGGCATTCATATAAATACTATTTAAACTTCAATACAAATATAAAATGTAGCAAATCATTTTTCATATTTTCAATTATAGATAGTAGAGGTGCACGATTTGAGTAGTCTAAATAAAAAGGCATAAAAGATTTTATCTCTTATACCTTGGTGCGAACACGTAACGTTATTTAAATAAACTTAATTTCATATTTTTCTTTAACTAGTTTTTTTACATCTTTCTTTGTCAAATAAACACTAATAGTATTACCACCATCAAATATGCACAATCTAGGTATTACTAAAGCTGGATCTATGAGTGATATATAGAGTTTTTTATATTTAATATTGCAACTATATAAACACTTATTTTGATAATAAACTTTACCATCTGAAAACACAACGCACCATTTTGCTATTAATCTTAAAAACAGACATGCTAAAATGCCAATAATCACTAATAAAATGCCAATACTAGCAAATATAATTGATGGTATATTAATCATTTGATCTATAAAGAAAGATAATAAAAAACACATTGTCGACAATATTACTATAATGATTCCTACAATTTTAGTAATTCCTTTAATAATTGAATCATATACATATCTTTTCATAATCTACCCTTCAATTACAGCTTTTAATGCAGCCAACAATATTTTAAAACCTACTCTATTAAACTTCAATACAAATATAAAATGTATATTAATATATTATTTCCACAAAAAATTAAGCCAAGTAAATATCTCATTTCTCCAAGATATTTCATTGTGCTCACCAAATTCATTTTTATGCATATAAGTCTTTACATTTCTACTATGTAAATGATATTCAGTTTCATACATATTTCCAATACAGAAGCTTCTTAATGCATAATTATCTCCATATTCATTTGTACCATATGAAAAGAATACCCTTGTATCAGGAGATACATCCTCATGATATATATCATGAATCAATACATATTTTGTATCCATAATAGATGGTGAAATTGCTGCAACCTTAGAAAAATATCTATTATATTTTATTGCAGCATAAATAGCTGTAACCCCTGCTGATGAGCAGCCTGCAATTTGAGTTGTTTCTCTAAAAGGTAATGTTCTATACGTTTGATCAATATATGGCTTTAAATCATCTATTATCCACCTTACTAAAGCATCTCCTCTTCCATCTATATTTCCAAACATTTGGCTATAAATATTATATGGGCAATGCTCTTTAACTCTTTCATATTGATCACGAGGCTGTTCAATTCCTACAACTATAAACTTTTTATCATAATTTTCTAAATACCATTCAAGCTGTAAGCTCATTCCAAAAAGTGAATCCCCATCAAAAAATACATTATTACCATCAAAAAAATAAATTACTGGATATTTTTCTTCTGATTCATAATAATTATTTGGTAGATATAAATGTATTTTTCTATTTTCATTTACAAATGGAAAAAAACGTTCAAATTTTAAAACCATAATAATCCCCCTTTTTATCATAATTAAAAATTAGCTTATCTATTAATATAATAACATTTTTTCAAAAATTAAAAAATAGGAACTGAGTTCCTATTTAATAAAATGTCTTTTTAATACTCTTTTGCTTGTTATTAATTCAATCGCGCTTGGTACAACAGAAACATTTAAGAAATTATGCTTATCAAACATTTCTCCATCTGTATTATAAGCAATGCTTTGAACTGATGTAATTTTAAAGCTTGATGCATCAAAATTAACTATATTATGCTTATATGATTCACCAAATATTAAAAACATACCAAAATCAATAACATTCATAAATTTATTAGTTTTTCTAATCAAAGTTATTCTTATCTTTTGATCATTTAAATAAATTCTTCTTTTTCTATGTACCTTAAATCCCGCTAAATATCTTGTATTTAAAGCTAAAAATAAGCTAAATTCACCATCAATGATTGTGCCATCTGAGGTTTCAAGCTCAAAGCTTATAGTTTTAGTATCCATATATGATTTTAAGCCCTGAATATAATAGCCAAATTTACCAATACCTTTTTTTAATTCACGCTTTGTATCATAGCTTATTTCTGTTAAACATCCAGCAGCAAGTCCATAATAAAAATATGCATCATTAATCTTAAAAACATCAATTTTAGCTGTGTTAGATTCTAAAATAGTCTTTAATGTCTTTCTTAGATTTCTTTTTAAACCTAGTGATCTTGCAGAATCATTACAAGTACCAGCTGGGATATATGCTAAAGTAGGTCTTTTTTCTAATTGCATTATTGCATTAACAACCTCATGAACAGAACCATCCCCACCTACACATAGGATTAAATCATATTTGAATCCTTTTTTTAAAATATGATCTGAAAAAGAGCCTTTATATAATGATTTATGAAAATCAACTATATCATATTTAGTTTTAAGTGTAAGAGCTATATAATCAAGCTTTTTTAAAAATCTTCCATTACCTGAATATGAGCTATATAAGACTAATGCACGCAAAACAATTCACTCCCCTAAAGTAAATTAATTATTCATTTAAGAATGAATCAAACTTTCTAACCTTTTGTCTTTCACCAACAACTGAAATAATATCGCCAGGATTTAATAAATCAGTACCACGAGGAATAATAAATTCTTCGTTTCTAATTACACCAACGATATTTACATCGAATTTATCACGGACACTTAGCTCAACTAATGTTTTAGGTTCAAAATTCTTACCAACACAAACCTTAACAATAGCATAATTTTTAGCTAATTGATAATAATCAAATAAGCTATCAGATACAATTGAGTTAGCAAGTGAAATTGCAGATGCTTCTTCTGGTACAATTACATCTGTTGCACCTAATTGTAAGAATAATTCTCTATGACCAATTTCATCAGCTCTTACAGTAATTGTTTTAACACCTATCTTTTTTAAATTTAAAACTGTTAAAATAGATGCTTGTAAATTATTACCAATACATACAACTGCATGATCAATTGATGCTGCACCTAAATCCTGTAATACAGAATATTTTGTAGCGTCAGCAATTACACAATTATTAACCTTTGATGAAATATTTTCTACTGCTTCCTCATCAATATCAACGGCTAGTAAATCTGAATTAAGCCCAGCAAGTGTTAATGCAACGCTAGAACCAAATCTACCTAAACCAATAACAATAAAGCTTTTTTTCATTATCCTATGTACACTCCTTCTTCAACATACTTGATCTTTTCTTTTGTATCATTCATGAAATTTCTATTAACAACACCAATGATTGTTAATGGGCCTAATCTACCAAATAGCATTAATACGCAAATAACAATCTTTGAAAAACTATTTAAGGCTGTTGTAATACCCATTGAAAGGCCTGTAGTTGAGAATGCAGATACAACCTCAAATAAAATCTTTTTAAATGTTAGCTCAGGTTGAGCTAAGCTTATTAATAATAATCCTAAGCAAATAACCATTATAGCAACTACGAATAAAACAAATGCTTTAAAGATAGATGTTTCTGGAATCTTTCTTTTAAAGGCCTTTGCCTTTTTACCTCTTGCAAAATAGAATATAGAGATTAAAATTACAGCAAATGTTGTAGTTTTAATACCACCACCTGTAGAAATAGGTGATGCACCAATAAACATTAGCATAATTATAATTGCATAAGTTGCTGGTGGCAATTCATGCATATCAATTGTTGTAAAACCAGCAGTTCTTGTTGTAACTGATGTAAATATCGCTTCAAGCCATGTCATATTTGACATACTAAACTTCAATAATAAAGTACCAAAAAATATTAAGCAACCAGATGTAATAGTTGTAATTTTTGAATGTAAAGTTAATTTTTTCCATCTTCTTTTTGCAATAATATCATCAATAACAACAAAGCCCATAGAGCCTAAAATAATCATTAAGATTGTTGATGAATTCAAAATAACGTTATTACTAAATTCAATCATGCTTTCTTCACCGAACATATCAAAGCCTGCATTATTAAATGAAGCAACTGAATGGAAAATAGATACTCCTAATCCCTTCCAAAAATCATTATAATGAGGGACTAAGGCAAACATATTAATTATTACACCAATAGTTTGAATAATTAAGGAAGTTAATATAATTTTTCTAACTAAGGCAACAATTCCCTTTGCAGAATTTTGATTTAATGCTTCCTTAATTAAAAATCTATTGCTTACGCCAATTTTCGCTCCTAAAATTGAGAAAATAAATACTCCAATAGTAATGATTGAAAGTCCACCTATTTCCATTAATAGACACATTACAATCTTACCAAAAATAGACATTTGGTTAGCAATATTAATTGTGGCAAGGCCTGTAACACATGTTGCAGATGTTGCCATAAATAATGAATCTATGAAACCAAATGATTTCCCATCTATAGATGCAAACGGAAGAGCTAAAAGGCATGTTCCAACTATTATTACGCATAGGAAGGAAAATATTATTAACATGTAAGGATGAATTTTTCTAACCTTCATATATTTATATCTCCTATTAGATGATATTATACTATAAAATGCATAAATCAACAAGTTTTATAGAAATTTAAAAGAGCTCATACGAGCTCTTCTTTTACTCTTTTTCAGGTAACGCTTTAGAAACTGCCATTGCTAAAGCTCCAGTACCAATATGGCATGATACTGAAAGTGAAAGTGGTTGACAAACAACCTCTTGTCCTGGGAATTCCTTTTTAATCATTTCAACAAAATCTAAAGCATTAGTCTTATCAACACCGCTATAAGCAACCTCTAGATGAATATTATCTGTTCTACCATCAATTTCTTTAAATCTAGTGTTAATTTCTTCAATACATTGCTGAAGCATAATTCTTTTAGCATTTTCTAATGTTCTATTAAGCATTCTAAACTTATCTAGCTTAAATCCTTGAATAGTTAAAATAGGTTTAATCTTTAATAATCCACCAACAGCGGCAGCTGCAGGAGTAATTCTTCCACCCTTTTTTAAATATTTTAAGGTGTCAACCATAATATAAATACTAGATTGGAATTTAACTTCCATTAATAAATCATGGATTTGTTGTCCATTCCATCCTTTATTCTTTAATTCAATAGCATCTAAAACTGATTGTCTTTGAGTTACAGATATTCTTTGATTATCTACAACAAATACCTTACCTTCATAATTTGCTTTAGCTGCAGCCATTGCAGATTCACAAGACTTAGATAAACCAGAAGACATAGGGATATATACTACAGATTCAAAATCTTGTAACAATTCATCCCAAACAGATGTTACTAAACCAACTGAAGGTTGAGATGTAGATACATTAGCTCCAGCAACAAGCTTTTCATAGAATTGTTCTTGAGTTAAATTAATATCCTCTAAATATTCTTCACCATCAATTGTAAATGGCATAGGAATAACCTTAATTCCTAATTCTAAACCTTCTAATTGAGTAATACCACTATTACTATCAGTTAATATTGCGACCTTTTCCATAACACTCATTTATAGCATATTATATTAAAATTATGCTTTCCTCGCTTTCAATATTTATTAAATATTTCAACAAATTAAATCACATTTCGACATATTATATCAAAGAGCATTATAACTGTCAAATATATATCTTATTCGACATTTTAAAAAAATAGCTAAAATAATTATAATTCTTTGTATTCAACATCAATAATTTCTCTATCATTTGATTGATTATTATTGTTATTATCAATATTATTATTCTTATTATTATGCTTATTAGAAATAATAATATTATAAACAATAGCAATTAAACCAAGAGCAATTAAGCAACCACCAAATACCTTTAATACAATATCTAAAATAGCTTCTGCAGGAATAAAGAATAATAATATAGCAGCAACAAAATATGGAATTGCTTTTACTAATTCATGCTTTCTATCATTAGATAAAATTATTCTTACAACAGGTAAAACAACAAGCCAAATACCTAATATAATTGCAAGTACTGCATTATGTTGGAAAATAAATACAAATCCTATAATTACAGAAATTAAAGCCATTACTGCATATGGATAATATCTATTATCCTTACTTCCCATCATAAAATAATAAATACATGGTACTAAATTTAAAAATATTATAATTAAACCAAGTACTGTAAATATAATGTCTATTAATACATTAGATGGTATGCATATAAATGCTAAACCTATTAAAATATAAATAATTGGAGTTACCCAATTAAGTACCTTTTCTTGATAAATATTATTCAAATTAACTCACCTCTTTTACAATGATAGCACAAAACAAATTGAACATAAAGAAAAAAATAAAAGCGAATTTAATCGCTTTTAATAATTATTTTATTAAAATAGATGCAATATATTCAAAGTCACATTCAATTTTAGGATCATTAATTAAAAATTCATAATCAAGATTTTTATCCTTTAATCCGATAACAAAATGGTCAATTGCGATTCCTAAATCTACTTTTTGAATATCTAAGCCATGATTAGAATAGCCTTTTTTTGAATCTTTATAAAAGTGAATTAAATTATCATTAATTAAAATTCTCCAAGGCTGCTTATTAACAGCTGAAGGAGCTTTTCTAACTAACTCTAAAATATCTTTATATTTATTTAATTCATCATTATCTAATGGATTATTAAAATTCTTGCTAAAGAATAATTCATTAAATTCTTTTCTATGATCTGCTTTAATACCTTTTCTCATTAATTTTTCTTTTAATGACATTTTATTATTTGGATATCCAATAGGTGTAACGCAAGGCATTACTTCATCTTCTTTTAAATCTATAGCATGCTCAAATATTTTTCTATCAAGTGTACCAGCCATCCAAGTTGTCCCAATGCCTATTGATGTTAAATATAATATAATTTCTTCAAATTCATATCCAAATGCTTCTAAGGCATGATCAATTTTTTTAACCTTACCAATAATATAATATTTTTCACCATTAATTACAGGTGATGATAATTTATATTTTGAAGCTTCAAAAATCTTCCATTCAATATCTATATTATATGGATTATTAGCATTTTTTAAAAAATTATTGATATCAGCTAATAATTCAGGTGTTAAATCATTTTTAAAATCAAATGTTCTAACGCTTCTTCTTTTTAAAATTGCTTCTTTAAAATTCATATTTTTTATCTCCTATTTTTAAAAAAAGCTGTGAAAGCTATTAAGACTCATTCACAGCATCTTTTAATTCTAAAATAGTAACACTCTTAGTTAAAATATCAATATATGTAATTGTGAAATTTTCTTCATAATTATTTATAACTGAAGTCACACACAAAAAACGATCATATATTCCAACGATTTTACATTTAATATTCTTTAATTTTTTTCTTTTGCTACTTAAATCAACAATGATAAATTCATTCTTATTATAAATATCAATCAATTTTTCTTTAAGTAATCCAAAATCAGAATAGTCTAATGGCTTTTTTTCCATTTTTACACCCTCTTATAATGTTATTATATCATAAAATAACATTTTTCGTAAGTATAAAAACAAAATATGATTATTTATTATTTTCTATAAATTTATCATAGGCCTTTTTAATTAATTCTAAAGCCTCTAAAATTCTTTTTTTAGTAGTGGCAAGATTAATTCTTAAAAAGCCTTCACCAGTCTTACCATAGGCAAGTCCATCAGCTAAATATACATCTACTTCTTTATAAATAAAGTCTCTTAAAGCCTTAGAATTAATACCATTTAAATCAACCCAAGCTAGATATGTAGCATTACCATCAATTACATGTAAGCCTTCTAAATTCTTTTCAATATATTCTTTAACAATATCTCTATTATTAAATACATATTCATTCATTTCATTAAGCCAAGGTCTACCTTTTAGAAAGGCTAATTCAGGAGTAATTACAGCAAGTGTATTTCCTTCTGCACATTCATCAGTATTTAAGCCTCTTTCAAATAAAGCTTTTATTTTTTTATTAGCTACTACCGCAGCTGATGTTTGCATACCTGCTAAATTAAAACATTTAGTTGGGGCAATTAATGTAACTGAAATATCCTTATTTATATCTGATACACTCGCAAAAGGAATATATTCATATCCTGGTCTTACAATATCACAATGTATTTCATCAGAAATAACTGTTACATTATGCTTTTTACATAAATTGCCAACCTTTATTAATTCATCCTTTGTCCAAATTTTTCCAATAGGATTATGAGGATTACAGAATATTAATAAAGAAGTTTTTTCTAAGCTTAATTTTTGTTCCAAATCATCAAAATCAATTTCATATTGATAATTTTCATATTTTAAAGGTGATTCTAAAATTATTCTTTTATTGTTTCTAATAGAATTAAAGAAAATATTATAAACAGGAGTTAAAATAACAACATTATCACCTATTTTAGTTAAGCTTCTTACGGCTGAAGAAATTGATGGTACAACACCTGTAGAAAAGATAATCCAATCCTTTTCCATTTTAAAATGATGATATTTATCCCACCAATCAATATATGAATCATAAAATTTATCATTTAAAACATTATATCCAAAAATACCTTCTTTTATTCTTTTTAAATAGCCTTCAGTAATTTCAGGAGCAGTTTTAAAATCCATATCAGCAACCCACAAAGGGTATTTAGAATCAACCTCATCCCATTTTAAGCTATTAGTATTTTTTCTTTGTGTTTCAAAATCAAAATCATATTTCATAAGCTATTCTCCAACAATTACATCTTCTTTTTTAAATTCAATATTTTCATCATCTAAAATTAATTCATCATAGCCTAAACATTCAATCTTACCTTTAATAGGATTTTTAATTGAATCAACCTTAGAATTAATTTTAGCATCAACAGTTGAATACTCAAATGCTAAATCTGTATTTTTTAATGTACAATTGATTAATTTTAAATTTTCCATATAGCAAAATCCTTGATGAGATTCAATTTCACAATTAACAAATGTAATATTCTTTGAATTCCAACCAATGTATTCACCAACAATTTTAGTATTTTCAACTAAGACATTTTCACAATTCCAAAAAGAATCCTTAGCATTTAAAATAGAATTCTTAACAACAACGTCCTTTGCACCATCTAATACATAATTTCCATTTAAAACTAAATTATCAATATTAACATTCTTTGAATTCATTAATAGATAATCGCCTTTTGCCTTAACATTTTTCATTGTGATATTTTCACAATTCCATAATGTTTCTTGTGCATCTAAAAATTGAGAATCAACAATAGTTATATTTTTACTTCTTCTAAATTCCTTTGGGGCAATAATATTACAATTTGTTAATGTAATATCTTCTGTATACCAAATTCCTGATCTACTCATTACTTCAAATGTAGTATTTTTAACCTCAATATTTTTTGAATACCATAATGGATATTTATAGCTAAATGTTGAATTATTTAATTTTATATTTCTGCTTTCCTTTAATGGAGATTCTCCATTTTGGAAAAGGCAATTTTCTATATCTAAATCTTTTCCTTTAAAAAGGGCTCTTTCCCCTTCATAAGTTCCATTTACTAATTTTTCCATATTTTTTTGACTCCTTTTTTGACAGCAAAGGTATTATATCACCAAAATAAATTTTATACAATTAAATTTTGTAATTAATTTGCTAATTTGCTATATTTTCTTCCAATTCATTTCAATTTTATAAAGAAATTAAATTCATTACAAGTTAATTATACACTTTTTTATCATATTATGATAAAATAATATAAATTAAATCGTTAGGGGGATTTATATGCTTTTTTCATTTCAAGTTGCTGGAATGATTATTATATTTATTTTGGTTTCGTTTTTCTTGGCACAAACAAGATTAACTCTTAAATCAGGTAGATTGTTCTTACTAGTTTGCTTTGTAACATTCATATTGTTATTTTTAGATATATTCTCTATCATTTGTATTATGAATCCAAATGTATTTGCTAAAGAACTAACAGATTTTCTTGCCAAGCTATATTTAGTATTCTTAGTTATTGAATCTTCGTTTGGCTTAGTTTATTTAGCAAGAGATATATATAAATATAGAATAAAAGCTAGAAGACTATTTTATGTAACACATATGTTATATTTAATCATCAGCGCAATATTATTATTATCAACAAATATAGTTGAAGTATATGATAAAGAAAATCATATTCTTTACACTGAAGGTACAAGCTGCCTTATTTGTTATACATTATCTGGTATTTTACTTCTTCTTACAATTATTTATGTTGTAATATATAGAAAACATTTTAATAAAGCTAATAGAGATACAATTGTTATTTGGATGTTATTTTGGATTATAGCAGCTCTAACTCAATTTTTTAATAAACAATTATTAGTTGTTGGATTTGCTTCTGCTGCTGCATTAATAATTATTTATATTAATTTGGAAAATCCAGCATTAATCATTGATAAGAAAACAGCCAAATTTAATTTTGAATTATTAGAAGAATGCATTACTGAATTAAATGATAAAAATATAGATTATAAAGTAGTCTATATGATTTTAAATAATAATGCTATTGATAATAATTCTAAGAATTCTGCTTTAATGGCTATTTCAAATGTTTTATCAACTTTTTCAAATACTAAAATTTACGCAACAAGAAATAAATTTTTAACTTTTAGAGGAGAATTTGGATTTGTAAATATTTTAATTAATACAAACACTGAAGAATTCTTTGATAATTTTAATTCAGGAATGAAAAACATCAATTATGATAAATTATATAATAATGTATATGAAATAAAATATTTAATAATTGAAAATAGCTTCTTAATTAAAAATTATGATTATCTAAAGAGCTTATTTGATTCAATATTAGAAAAGAATTTAATCAGCCTTAATAACAAAATAAATTATATTGATTCTTATTCTATTGAAAAAATTGAAGAAATTTATACATTGGAAAAAACACTTAATTATGCATTAGAACATGATTTGATTGATGTTTATTATCAACCAATTTATTCAACAAAGGATAAATCATTTACATCAGCTGAAGCCTTATTAAGAATTAAAGATAAAGACGGTAAAATGTATTATCCTCAATCAATAATAGAAATTGCTGAAAGAAATGGTACTATTGGAAAGCTTGGTGAAATTGTATTTACAAAGGTTTGCCAATTCTTAAAGGAACACAATGTTAAAGAATTAGGAATTCATTATGTAGAAGTTAATTTATCAGTTGTTCAATGTGGTAATCATGAGCTTGCTGATAATTTCATAAGCATAATGAAAAAATATGATATTGATCCATCATTAATTAATTTAGAAATAACTGAAACTGCATCTTCTAATTTAAGAAAAATAATGCTTAGAAACATGAATAAGCTTATTGAATATGGCGTTTCATTTTCTTTAGATGATTTTGGCATGGGAAATTCAAATTTAAATTATATTATTGAAATGCCTGTTGAGATTATTAAATTTGACCGTACATTAGTTAATTCATATTTTAATGATGAAAAAGCTAAGGTTGTTTTTAATAAGGTAATTGAAATGATTAAATCATTAAATTTCTCAATTGTATTTGAAGGAATTGAAGAAGAAAATAGTTTTAAAGAATCAGTTGATATTGGAATTGATTATATTCAAGGCTATTATTTTTCAAAGCCAGTTCCTGGTAATGAATTTATTGAATTTTTAAAAGAGCATAATAAATAAAGCTGGAAAATTTGATATGATATCTCCAAAGTAGACAAATAAAATAATTAAAAGAGAAAAGGATAACAATCCCTTAAGGGATTCGCGATACCTCCAAGATTATTGTAAGTCTACTTTGGAGGTATTTTTTTATGGGAAGAAAAATAAAATATAGTAAAGAATTAAAATTAGAAATTGTAAAAAGGTATTTAAACGGTGAATCAAGAAGCTCATTAGCAAATGAATATGGCCTGCCTAAATCAATGGCAGAAAATATAAGGCAATGGGCACGAAGATTTGAAGCAATGGGAGATGGTGGATTTGATTATTCAAAAACAAATAATTCGTATTCAAAAGATTTAAAAGAAAAAATAATAAATGAATATTTATCTGGGCAATTGAATTCTTATGAGTTGTCATATAAATATAAAATATCTACCCCTGAAATTGTAAAAACATGGGTTAAAAAGTATAATAAAGGCATCGAGATTAAGGATTACAAGCTTAAAGGGGATGTCTATACTATGAAATCAAGAAAGACTACATTAAAAGAAAGAATAGAAATAGTTAATTATGTATTATCTAATAATAATGATTTTAAAGGTGCCGCAGATAAATATAGTG
>JAFXUP010000131.1 GCA_017524905.1 Acholeplasmatales bacterium
CATATTAGATAGATTATATTCCTCTACTCTTTGCTTATTAGGTGTAATTGTAACACACTTAACAGCTACACCATATTTCTTAGCAGCGTTTGCAGAATCAATTGTAACCTGGTCCTTAGTCTTTTCTCTTTCTACTAGGCCTAGGTCATAATATTCTGTCTTTAAATCTACGAAAGGTAAGATTAATTCATCCTTAATCATCTTCCATAAAATTCTTGTCATTTCGTCTCCATCCATCTCAACAAGTGGTGTAGACATTTTAATTTTTTCCATAATTTCAATACCTCCGAAATCATAAATATTATAAAGTATTTATGCAACGAATAAAAGTAAAAATTGACTATAACATTAAAGATGTATAATTTTACAAAGAAATTTAAAACTTGAGTATTAATTTTAACATAGAAAAAAGCCCTAATACTATGTATTAAAGCTTAAAATAATGTTTGGATTTTATCCATATATTTATTCATTCTTTTCTTTTTATGCTTTATAGATGTTAATACTTCCTTAAAGGCAACAGTATTATCAGCGTTATTAACTATTCTTGATTCTTTAGTGTTAGGGAAACACTTAAAATTAAAAGGCCACATATGCTCTTCAATTATTTTGCATACCTTATCACTTATATCAAAATCTCTTTTAGCATTAGTAGATGCAATAAAAGGATGTTTTTTAGCATGATGCTTCTTCTTAGATTTATCCTTTCTCCAATCATATAAATAATAATCATGAAGTATTGATGCGATTAGGATAGATTCTAAATCTAAATGCTTTTTTCTTCTTAATGCCCTTTTTATAGCAAGCTTAGCTACTCTAAATGAATGTAGGTATGTATTAGAACCTCTATGCATACTTACTTCATTCATTTTTAATATCTTTTCATTATTTAAATAGCTTTGATATATACTTTCTAATCTTTCTTTCTCTTCTAATGATAGTTTCATTTTTCACACCTACGCGATAATTATACTAGCATTTAAGATATTGTCCATAAGTTTTATTAATAAATACGCTTACCAATAACTAAAAGCGGGAATTATATAGTGAACCCATAAAATTGGACTCTATATAAAATTAATTTAATATTACTAAATTCAAGGATTAATTTCTATACATTGTAGGTGTCAATCCTTTTAATTTTGTACTAATTCGTTTATTGTTGTAATAATCTATATATTCATGCATTGCTTTTTCTAGTTCATCTAATGATTTGATATATGAATACTTATTAATTTTTTTAAATGGAACAAAAATTGTTAATTATCGTAACAAATTAGCAATTTTTTATATAAATTATCCATTAATATAGCTCCAAGTGGTGCTGTTATTAATATAGATACTACCGCGGCAGTTAAAACTAATGTGCCGCATGCTAATCCTTCTGTTAAAGCTATCGCTCCTATAGATGCTTGAACTGTAGCCTTAGGTAAATATGAAATAATAATAAATACTTTTTCTTTAAATGAGAATCTAGTTGCGATTACGCAAATAACAACTCCAATACTTCTAAATATTAAAGCTATAAATATTAATCCAACTATAATCGCACCTTCCTTTGAAAATGCATAATGAATATCAGTTGCGATACCAACAAGTGTAAACAACAATATTTCAAAGCCCTGCCATAATGAATTATATGAGCTTTGTATTTCTTTTGCTTCTTCCTTTTTAAATAAATTAATTATTAAAGCCATAACAATAATAGCTAATAATGATGAAATACTAAAATAAGGCTTTAATACATTTTCTAATGCGATCATACCAAATGAAAATGCTAGCATTAAAATTACATTAATTATCTTATTAGTTTTTAAATATCTAATTAATAATGTAATTAATAAGCCTGTCGCAATACCAAGTATTATACCTGAAATTATGCTTAATGGAATTTGAGATAATCCCCAGGCATCAAATGTATTTGTCGCTACTAAATTCTTAAATGAATAAAATAATACAATTACAAAAATATCATCACATGAGGCACCAGCCATAATAAC
>JAFXUP010000132.1 GCA_017524905.1 Acholeplasmatales bacterium
CAATTATTTACATTATGCGGTTCTAAACAAATGCCAGTCCAACAATTAACTGCAGGTGATATTGGTTGTGTTAATAAGATTGATGGTTTATTAACTTCAATGACTTTATGTTCTTTAAAAAATAAGGTTAAATTCCCTGAAATTGAATTCCCTACAGCTGTTTATTATAAAGGCTTAGTAACTAAATCTAAAAATGATGATGATAAGCTAGGTACTGTTTTAGCAAAGATTATGCTTGAAGATAGATCAGTTGAGGTAAAGAGAAATATCGAAACTAACCAATTATTAATTGGTACATTAGGATTAGGTCATTTAACTTTCATCTTAGATAGAATGAAGAATTCTTATAAGGTAGAAGTTACAACTGAAGATTCTAAGATTGTTTATAGAGAAACTATTAAAAAGAGTGCAACAGGTGATGGTAGATACGTTAAGCAATCAGGTGGTTCAGGCTTCTATGGTGTAGTTCAAATGGATTTTGAACCAGCAGAAGAAAATAAATTTACTGAAGAAGTATTTGGTGGTGCCGTACCTAAAAACTATTTCCCTGCCGTTGAAAAGGGCTTCTTTGAAGCATGCGAAAAGGGCTTACTTGCAGGCTTCCCTGTAATTGGTGTTCATGCTTGCTTAAAGGATGGTAAATATCACCCAGTTGATTCTAATGAACTTGCGTTTAAGATGGCTGCAATATTAGCATTTAAGGATGCATATCCTAAGTGTGATCCTGTAATATTAGAGCCTATTATTAGAATAGTTGTTACTGTACATACTGATGATGTAGGTACTATTATTTCTGATTTAAATACTAGACGTGGTAAGATTATTGGTATGGATATTAATTCTGTTAAAGACCAAAAGATTACAGCTTTAGTTCCTGAATCTGAAATATTAGAATATGTTAATGATTTAAAGAGTATGACTCAAGGCTCTGGTTATTTCAATAGAACATTTGAATGCTATGAACAAACTCCAGCCTATATTCAAGAAAAAATTTTAAAGGAAGCTAAGGCTAACTAGAATTTTAATGCCCCAGTAATGGGGCATTTTTATTTGAAAAAAAATATTAAATGGTATATACTTATTCTGGTGATTGTATAATGAAGAAAAGATTTAATTTATATGTTTTGTTAGGAATAATATTTTTAGCATTATTTTTATTGTTATTTGCTTTACTTTTTCTTGATAGAGCAAATATAACTGGTACAGGAGAAGTAGGATTAAGCTCTTTAAATAAATTAATTGATTATAAATATAATAAAGCATGGCAGGTGATTGCTGATATATTCTTATATTTAGGTATCTGCTTTGTTATTGGCTTAGTAGTTGTAGCATTTGTTCAATTAATTAGAAGAAAAAGCTTATTTAAGGTTGATAGATATTTAGTAATATTTGGTATATTCTTTGCTTTAGCAATTGTGCTTTGGTTAGCATTTGATAAATTTATTATTATAAATTATCGTCCTATATACCATTATGATTTAGAACCATCATTCCCATCTACTCATACATTCATTGTAATTTTTGTTTATTTATCAATGCATGGTATGGCAGTAATATTATTTGATAATAAGAAAATTAAATATGGAACATTAATAGCTGCAATATTAATTTCTTTAATAGTTTCTATTTCAAGAGTATTATCTGGCATGCATTATATTACAGATGTATGTGGTGGTATTTTCTTAGGCTTAAGCTTATATTTTACATGCTTTGGTATTATAAAAGGATACAAAGAGGAAGAAATAGATGAATAGAGACGATATTCCTTTATATGCTAAAAAATATAGAAAAAATTATAAAATTACAACTATAATAGTTTCTATATTCATCTTTATAATTGGTGCGATAGTTTTAACAATTGGTTTAATATTAGCCCTTAATAATAAGGATAACACTGGCTTATTTGCAACAGGTGTTATAATGATATTTGTTGCTTTAATAGATATTGTATTAGGAATTATCTTTATAAATAATTCATTTAAAAATATAAAGATGCTTCCAGATAAAATTTGTGCAAAAAGATATTTAGAAGTTAGAGGAGGTAAAGAGTAATCTTTATCTCTTTTTTTATTTTTTTTTAAACTTTTTTTAATAATTTTTTAAAAAAGTATCATTTCGTTACTATTATTTATATGAGTGGTGATAATTTATGCTCAGAATGGTGATAGATATTTATCTACACCATTATTCAATTAAGCACCTTCAAGGAGTTCAAAATAAACTCTTTTTTGTTGCTGATTAAAACTTGTTGATATCATTTGATATTAAGAGCTTTTAAACTTCTATATAACATTTGGTATATAAAACATTTGAACTTCTATATAACATTTGGTATAATAAAGTTAGAAAGAGAGGACAATGGTATGAATATTGCTAATGAAATAAAGATGATTCGAGAATTATTAGGTTTGTCACAACAAGAATTAGCAGATGAACTTGAGGTATCATTTCAAACTGTTAATCGTTGGGAAACATCTAGTAATGAAATAGAACAACGTAATATCGATAAGCTTTACGAATATGCTTATAATAAGGGAATTCAAATAAATAAAATAAAAGAAATGTTCTTAATAGATGAAAAAAATTATGATGATAATGTTTTACTATTTCACGGAGCTAAGAAGAAGTTTTCTTTGCCTGTGGATTTAAGTCACTCTAAGGATCAAAATGATTTTGGTCGAGGATTTTATTTGGGAGAAAACCTTGAACAAGCTTCAACGTATATTTCTAATAGTGATTATCCATATGTTTACTCTTTTTGTATTGATTGTAAGGGTTTGAAGATTGAAAGGTTTTCTGTATCAAAGGACTGGATGATTGCTATAGCTTATTTTAGAGGTTGGCTTAATGAATATAGCGAATGTACACTAATAAAAGAAATAATAACTAGAGTAAATAATGCTGATTTAGTGATTGCCCCAATTGCTGATAACAGAATGTTCGATATTTTATCTGAATTTGTTGAGGGTTCTATTACTGATTTACAATGCCAACACGCACTTGCAGCAACAAATCTAGGCTTTCAATACGTTTTGAAAAGTGAAAAGGCAATTTCAAAGCTTGTCTATATTAGTGAACTATATTTATGTAAAAGTGAAAAAAAAGATATTTTAAATAAAAGGTTAGAAATGCATAATTTAACTGCTGGAAAAGTTAGAATGGCAAGAATAGAATATAAAGGAAAAGGAAACTATATTGAGGAGATTTTAAAATGAAGTTAGAAACAGTTGATTTAAAATTATGTCAAATTCAAGGTAAAATATTTGAAGAATC
>JAFXUP010000133.1 GCA_017524905.1 Acholeplasmatales bacterium
GTAAGAACTTCTGTACCACCGTTTGAATTAAATGTTACTGTATAAGTTGTAACAGGAGTTGTTGCTTCTTCCCATTTTGCATATAAAGTAAATGTTGATGTTACATCCAAATTAAAATCATATGCTTCTGTTAATGCTTCATTTTTAAACCAGCCCTTAAATGTATAGCCTTCCTTTGTTGGATCAGCAGGCTTTGTTACCTTTGAGCCTGCATTAACTGTTTGAGAAAGAACTTCTGTGCCACCATTTGAATTAAATGTAACTGTATAAGTTGTAACAGGAGTTGATGCTTCTTCCCATTTTGCATATAAAGTAATATTTTCATTTATAGCATTAGTAAAATCAAAAGAAATAGTTAATCCTGAGTTGCTATACCATCCTTTAAATACAAAGCCATCTTTTGTAGGGTCAGCAGGCTTTGTTGCTTTAGCACCTGCATTTACCTTTATTGAATCAACACTAGATCCACCATTTGTATTAAATGTTATTGTGTATGTAGTTGTAATTTCTGTACCACTATTTGATTCTATTTTATTACATGATGTCATTGCTCCAATTGATAGCATTGACATAACTGATAAAATAGCTATTTTCGCTTTCTTTTTCATATTTTCATTTTCCTTTCTTGTTTTTTTAATATATATATTAAAGAAACAAAATTATAATTTATTCTATCATGTTTTTTAGGAGAATGAAAGCGTTTTTTAAAATGAGTGGAAAAAGAAAAAAGTTCTCATTTACGAGAACTTAAATCGATATTGAATTCATACTTCCATAAACCATGTAAATTACAATATTCATATACTGCAACTGGCTTTTCTTGTCCATTTAGTTCGAATACTGCTTCTGGTTCATCATTTGGCTTTAAATATTTAACTTGAGCCATATCTGTAGTTTCTAATAAAATAAATTGAATAAAGTGTTCATCTAGCATTGGATGTCTAACAGAACCAACTTTAACTTTAATTGTATTTCCTTCATGTTCAACATTAGGTACATGCTTTTCTCTTGCACCATCAGTTGTGTTAGCCTTTAATTCTACGAAACCATTGCCTAAAGCTTTAGTTCCGTTTAATGCAAGAACCAACTCCTTTGTTTCCTTGTTTAAATAAACCTTTGTCTTCATAATATTAACTTCCTTTCTTATTGAATCGTTTATTCTATCTATATTTTAGCATGAATTAAGAAATAACACAATAAATAATGAAAGCGATTTTATAAATTAAAAAAGAAAAAGCCAATTTCTTGGCTTTTAATCTACATTACTGCTTGATCAGAAGGTGTATCATCACTAACTGGAATTGTGTTAGGATCGATATCTTCAATCTTCTTATCCTCTTCTTTAGCTGGAGCTTCGATTTGATCTTCAACCTTCTTCTTATCTTCTTTTGGTTTAGCAATTGACTTTCTATATCTAAAGTATCCGCCTCCTGCTTCACCACCAATAACTAAAGCAGAGATAAATGAAATAATTGCAAGAACAAGTGGAACTTGTTTTGAATCAAATGGAATGCATCCTAATACTATTGCAGTTACATTAATAATTGTATGGAAATAGAATTTAGTTTTATCTGTTCCTTCCTTACAATCAATTGTTACATAATAATAAACTAATGATCTTGTTGCTAATAAAGCAATTAAGATATATTTATAAGCATCAAAATTAAATTTATTGAACCAGTTATATCCATTAGTCTTGAAATCTTCTGAATTTACTTGTCCCCATAATACTAATGCTGCTATTACTAAATATACAGCAACAACGCCATGGAAAATAATTTCAATTAAGCTTACAAGCTTAGCTCTTTTACTTCTTGTTGTTTTCATTAAAGGTATTAATCTTATTAATGCTGCAATACCAGCAACTAAAGCTGTTACTAAATAAATAGCACCTGTTGCGTTATCTCGGAAAATTAAAATCATAATACCAAATGTAACAAGTATTGCAAAAACAATCATAAAGAAGATAAATTTATAAGTTGAATATACTTTTACAGGGCTCTTAGCCTTTTTTTCTTCCTTTTTAGCTTTTAATTCAGCTTCTTTTTCTTCTTCTGTTTTAATATCAAAATTTTCTGTGTTAATTACGTTTTTATCTTTATTTTTATTTTTTTTCATAGCACGCCTCTTATATTCTCAATATATTATTTATTATATATTAATTATTTACCTTTTTCAACAAAAGTGTAAAAACACTTTCAATTTAACTTAAAAAACATTTATTTAAATTTATGATATAATAAAATAAAAGGGAGGAATAGCTTATGAATTTTATATTTATTTCACCAGCTTTTCCTGAAAATTATTTCCATTTTTGTGAAGCCTTAAAAAATAATGGAGAAAATGTTTTAGGAATTGGTGATACACCATATAATGAGCTAAAAGACGAAGTAAAAAATTCTTTAACAGAATATTATAAAGTTAATTCTTTAGAAAGCTATGATGAAGTTTTTAGAGCTGTAGCCTTTTTCAGTTTTAAATATGGTCATATTGATAGATTAGAATCAAATAATGAATATTGGCTAAGACAAGATGCTAGATTAAGAACAGATTTTAATATCAATGGTGTAAAAAGTAATGATGTTGAATCCTTTACATCAAAAAGTCATATGAAAGAATTCTATATTAAAGCAGGTGTTCCTGTAGCTAGATATAAATTCTTAACAAATCTTGATGAAGATATTAAATATATTGAAGATGTTTTAGATTATCCAGTTGTTGTTAAGCCAGATGTTGGTGTAGGTGCAGCCGCAACATATAAAATTAAATCAAGACAGGATTTAATTGATTTTTATAATAGAGGATATAATGTTCCTTATATTATGGAAGAATATATTGAAGGCGATATTACTTCTTTTGATGGAATTGTTGATGAAAATTCAAATGTTGTTTTTTCTGATAATGAAGTATTCCCACCATCAATTATGGATATTGTAAATGAAAATTTAGAACTTGCTTATTATGTAAATAAGGAAGTTCCTAAAAATATTTTTGAAATAGGACAAAAGGTATTAAAGGCTTTTAAAATTAAATCTAGATATTTCCACTTAGAATTCTTTAGATTGACTAAAGAAAAGAAAGGCTTAGGAAAAATTGGTGATATTGTAGCCTTAGAGGTTAACATGCGTCCACCTGGAGGATATACTCCTGATATGATTAATTTTGGACAATCTGTTAATACATATCAAATTTATGCTGATATTATAAGCTATAATGAAATTAGAAATGTTAAATTAGATTACCCTAAATTTTATTGTATGTATGCATCAAGACGTGATCAATATGAATATTTATTTGATACAGATACAATTCTTGATAAATACAAAAATTTAATTACAATGCATAAAAGAATGAGTGATGCTTTAGCATCAGCAATGGGAAATGAATTTTTCATTGCTAAATTCGAAACAATTGAAGAAATGAATGCTTTTAAAGCTATGGTTTTAGCTAAAAAGTAACAAACAAAAAAGGTGATTTAATTTAATCACCTTTTTAATTTTTTTAATCTAGAACAATTTTATTTAATTTAAATTAATATTTATTCTTGTCTTAATTAATGATATTTTATAATATAAATCTTTATTCAATATGCTAGGAGAAATAACTTCTTATTAACATCTTCTAAAAATCAATAATTTCTTTATATATTGTTCTTTTGATTTTATATGTTGATTCTAGCATCTAACATCATCTCCGTTCAACATTGTTATACTATGGATATTTTTGGAGTTCAACTCCAATTTTTTACCGTTTGGTAAAACTTCTTTTTTAAAAAAAGTCTAATACTGGTTGTATTAGACCTATTCTACTATTATGGCGAAGGACTCCATAATTAATACAATTTACATTACTTACTTAAATCATATTTCAATATAATTTCTTCACCACAATAATCATTTGTCTTTTTAAAGCCATTATCTTCATATATATGAATTGCTTTTGAATTTTTTTCTTCTGTTGATATCCATATAAATGATTCATTAATTGATATTGATTTAATAATTTCAATTAATTGTTTTAAAGCAAGCTTACCTAATCCTTTATTTTGATGCTTTGCTTCTATCATCATTCTTAAAATACAATAATTATTGATATATTCACCTTTTATATTATCTCCAATATAGCCTTTAGTAATCATTATAAAACCAATTGGTACTCTATTTCTATATATAGCAATAGGTAATACATATGTTCCTATAGTTTTAAATAAATATGTTTTTGTTAAAGACATTTCATTTGAAGCAACAAATTCTTTATCTTCACTATTTACATCTAACATACATACATTATAGAAATTATCTTTATTAATCTCTCTAAATTCTAAATTAGGTAAACTATATTTTAATAAATCAACATTTATAATTTTATTATCAGCTAATTCATTTAAATCAATTGAATAAATTTGTGATAGTTTAATCATTTGACTAAAGGTAATATCGTTATTGCCTTTTTCTATTTTAGTAATAGTAGATTTAGATGTATATCCAAGTGAATCAGCAAATTCCTGTAATGTTAAATTATTAGATGTTCTTATTTCTTTTATTTTATCTCCTAATTTACTCATTGTTATCACTTAATAAATGCATAATGACATTTATTATTATCTCCATTTCATCAGGTTTAGATTCAGCAGTTAATAATGTTATAGCAACTAATGTATTATTTGATATTACTAATTTACCATTTTTAACTAATCTCTTATTCTTGTTTAAAAACTCTAAGAATAGAGTTGCAGCTATTCTTTTGCAACCATCTGCAAAAGGATGATCCTTAACTAAGAAATATAATAAGTGTGCAGCTTTATCTTCTATTGTTGGATATAATTCAGTACCAAATACATTTTGGTATACTGCTTCTAATATACCATTTAATTTACCATTTTCTTTTTCAACACCAAACAAATTAGAATCATTATTAAATTTCATTGAATCTATAATTTTTCTTGCTTCATTATATTCAATTTTATAAATAGTTTCATTACCCTTAGGCTTTTCTAATCTCTGATGATCATAATCATCTAATAAATCAAGAGCATTAGTATATGTTTTAATTACTTCAGTAAGTTCATAAGAATCTATATTTAATGCAGATGCTAACATCTTGTTTTGAATATCAATTACTTTATTTAATTTTTCTAATCTCTTATTATTTATTGAATAGCCTTGTATTAAATATTCTTTTAATACTTTATTTGCCCATCTTCTGAAAATAATACCTCTTTGAGATTTTACTCTATATCCAACTGATATAATCATATCAAGATTATAATAATCAACTTCATGAGTTTGAGTTTTATATTCAATTGCTCCATGTTTAGTGGTATTCGCAAATTTTGCGACAACCACCTTTTCATCAAGTTCTTCTTTTAAAGCATTATTGATATGTTTTCTAATTGTTTTATAATCTCTACCAAACAATAATGAAATTTCTTCTGTATTTAACCAAACAGTATCATTTACTTTATCAGTTCTTACATCAAGTTCAAAATCATTGTCTACAAATTTTACAATATCATATTTTTCCATTAGCATCATTCCTTTCACCGATTCGATTATACCACTATGTTGATTAAATTTCAATATAATCTTAAAAGAAAGTTGATTTTATTTCAATGCTCTTGTAAAGAAAAAAGATTGATAACTTGTATCAATCTTATTGTTCTTTAATGGTGCCGCCAGTAGGATTCGAACCTATGACCTACTGATTACGAGACAGTTGCTCTACCAACTAAGCTATGGCGGCATTAAGCTATAAAAATAGCTTATTATTCATTTAAATATTTTATTACTTCTAATAAGTCACTTAATATAACTGTTGCTTTTGATTTCATTTCATCATCAGGTAATTTTAAATCAGGAACCATTATAGCCTTTAGATTAGCACTTGTTGCTGATCTTATTCCATTAAAAGAATCCTCAATTACAAATAAATTATTTGGATCAATTTTTAATTCTTCTATTGCCTTTAAATAAATATCTGGTTCTGGTTTAGATTTTAATACCATATCACCTGTTATAATTTTATCAAAATAATTAATTAATCCTTGAGCTTCTAATTCTTTTTTTACTAAATAATTAGGACTTGATGAAGCTAATGCTATTTTTTTATTATTAGATTTTAAAAATTCCATTAATTCAAATACACCTGGTTTTAATGGAAGTTTAAAATCTTTATATTTTTCGAAAAATAATTTTGTTCCTTCTTCATTATATTTTTCATATGGAAAATCACTACCATAATGATTTAATATAATATCTTTTGTTTTTTCTATAGTTACACCAGTACACAATAAATATACTTTATCTAAATCCTTAATATTATATTTTTTTCCTATTTCAAGCCAGCATTCCATTATTGCTCTTTCTGAATCAAATATAACACCATCCATATCAAAAATAATACCTTCAAAATTCTTCATAGTTAACCACCCAAATAATTATACCATATAAGTTATAAAGAAGCACTTCTTGTGCTTCTTTAAATTTATAAATCAAATAATGTTAAACGATTATCTATATAAGATACTTGTTTTGCAATTTTTATTTCATCATCAGGCTTTTGGTTTCCAATTAAAAATGGAGAATTTGGATCATGATTTTTATAATTATTATAAATTAATTTTTCATCACCATTTGCATAACAATATTTGCATAGATGCATACATGAATTATATGAACCTATATCATTTGCTATATAGCATGAACAATAATCCTTTCTTGCTTCCATCTTATCTTTAATTATGATATTTTTACCGATTGCTTTTTCATAATCTTCTACTCTTAGGCACCCATTTACATCAATATCATATTCTTTTAGCCATTTTTCTTTAGAGCATAATCTTAATTCCATATTATATTTAGAAGCTATTTTTTTTAATTCTTTAGCTATAAATATTTTAGTCTCATCATCTGCATCTTTTAAATATGGCTTATTTTTTATTAATTTATCATATAAATCTAAAAATCCAAAGACAGAAACATTTGTGTAATCTTTTAATTTACTTGCAATATATTCAAATGTTTTTATATGATATAAAACACTATATTTATCATTAATTATTATTGGAGTATATCTCCAAATAACATTATTCTTACCTAATTTTTTAGATAAATATATAAAATCTTCTATTACATCATCTATTTTAGGCACATTAGGCTCTAAATCATTTAGAAAGCCTGTAATAGTTATATACCATAACATCTTAAAATCTTTTAAATCATCTATATATTTTAGCATTGGTCTTGGATTTTTTGTACAAAATCCTATAACATCTACTAAATCTTTATTAAGAAGATATTTGGTAACTAAATTAGGATAATATGGATTTCTTACCATTACATAGCCTTCTTTTATTCTATTCATAAACCATTTAGAATAAAAAGCTGGAATATCTGTTCTTTGACCTGTATTAATAATCATATTATCCTATTCCTTTCTTAAAAATCTTTAATAACTATATTTCCATCTCCAACATAATATAATTTATTATTTATTAAAAAGCATCTTAAATAAGTTATTGTATCCCATTTAAAGGAAGTTACGCAATCCTCATCTGAAATATAAGTATCATATACTGTAAAAAGCTCATCACTTTCTAAATCTATTTTAAACATATAATAGCTTCCATCTCCTAATTGAGAGCCAAAATATATAATATCATCTTTTACATAGAAAAAATAACCAATTGCATTTCCAATTAAATATCTATAGCCTGTAACTTTTAA
>JAFXUP010000134.1 GCA_017524905.1 Acholeplasmatales bacterium
ATATACTTTAGTATATACTTTGAGAAAAATCATTGACATATGCAATATTATTTTATAATTTTTATTAATTTTTCTCAAAAATAATATAAAAAAAGAGCCTAACTCGTAAATTAATTAACGAGTTAGGCTCTAGTTCATCAAAATTAATGGCTGTATTAAATAGAAAATGGAAATCAAGAATAAAAGGTCGTGATTTTTATGATTATTTATTTTATGTTTATAATAAAACCAAAATTAACATTTCTTTTTTAGAAAATGAATTAAAAAAATTTGGATATTTATATGAAAACGATAAATTAACAATTGAGTTATTAAAAGAAAAATTGAAAGAAAGATTTGAAGAAATTGATTTTAATCGTGCTTTAAATGATGTTTTACCTTTTTTTTCAAAAGATGATTTATTTATCCATTCTTTTAATAAAGAAATTTTTATTGATACAATTGATTTGCTTGAGATAATTTAAATTATTGGAAATGATTCCAATATACCTTATTAAGTGTATAGTGATAATAAAAGCCACGCTTTTTGAGCATGGCTATCTTATTTTCTATCTTCTTCAATTTTATTATTAATGAATGAATTAAACATGTTAAATTCGTCTTCTTCATAAATTCCAAGCTCAACAGCAATCTCATAATATATTTGATCTATTGTATGGAATTCTTGATCTAAATTATCAAACATAGAAGAAGTAATATCACTTAATATAGCAAAATATTCATCTGGAGCATTTTCATGCTTATCTAAATAATTCATTACCTTATCATTTAAATCATCTAAAGGCTTTAAATCAAATGTTCCTTCTTTATAATTTAATGCTTCATTTTGGAAATCATTAATGTATAATAATAAATTAATTGTTTTTGAATATTTTTCTAATTCATTAATATCATTATTAAAATTCTTTTCTAATAATGTTTCTATCATTAAGAATTGATCATAAATATAATCAAAGCCAGTTGAGAATACTAATTCTAAATCATTATCTAGCTTTTTTTCTTCAACATATTTATCATATAAATAATCTACAACAGCAATAACAGAAGTAAAGCGTGAAATAGCTTTACTTTTGTTTTTTACTAAACTTTCAATTAAATCATAATTTTCAAGCTTCCAATTAGCATAATCTGTATAAATATCCATATTATCTTGTTTTCATTTGTGGGAATAAAATAACATCTCTAATAGACTCAGATTCAGTTAAGAAGATAACTAATCTATCTACACCGATACCGATACCACCTGTAGGTGCCATACCATATTCTAGTGCTTCAACGAAATCTTGATCCATTTCATTTGCTTCATCATTACCTTTTTCTTTTTCAGCTAATTGCTCAATAAATCTTTCCTTTTGATCGATTGGGTCATTTAACTCAGTATATGCGTTAGCAAATTCTTTACCTGCAATGAATAATTCAAATCTTTGAACAAATCTAGGATCTTCTGGATCCTTTTTAGTTAAAGGTGAAATTTCAATTGGGTGACCACATAAGAATGTAGGTTGAACAAGAGTTGCTTCACAATATTCTTCAAAGAATGCGTTAATAATGTGACCAACTGTGAAATGTGGTTCAACTGGTACCTTATGTTCTTTAGCAATAGCGATAGCTTCTTCTAAAGTGTAGTTATTAGCTTTAAAATCTACACCTGTTTTTTCTTTAATTAATTCACACATTGTAACTTTTCTAAATGGTTTAGAAATATCAATTTGTTCACCTTCAGCGTTGAATGGGTTTTTGAAAACTTCTTTTCCAATAACCTTTTTAGCCGCGTGACGGATAACACCTTCACATAAATCCATCATTGATGATAAATCACCAAATGCTTGATATAATTCAACTGTTGTAAATTCTGGGTTATGGGTTCTATCCATACCTTCATTTCTGAAGATTCTTCCGATTTCATAAACACGCTCTAAGCCACCTACAATTAATCTTTTTAAATGTAATTCTGTAGCGATACGTAAGTAGAAGTTAGCATCTAATGCATTATGATGTGTAATGAAAGGACGAGCTGTTGCGCCACCTTGAATATTTTGTAAAACTGGTGTTTCAACTTCAATAAATCCTTCATTATCGAAATATTCTTGCATAGCTCTAATGATTTTAGGTCTTTGGATTGCAACACGCTTTGCATCCTCATTCATAATTAAATCAAGATATCTACGTCTATAACGTTCTTCTAAATCTGTTAAACCATGGAATTTTTCTGGTAATGGTCTTAATGCCTTTGTTAGGTGAGTATATTCAGTACACTTAATTGTGATTTCACCTGTTTGTGTACGCATTACTGTACCCTTAACACCAACGATATCTCCGATATCTGCCATTTTAAATAAATCGTATTGGGCATCACCAACTACATCTTTTCTAATATATACTTGGATTTTTCCTTCTCTATCTTGTAAAGCGAAGAATGATGCTTTACCCATTTTTCTTATAAACATGATTCTTCCAGCAACTGAAACTTCAAATTTTTTTTCTTCTAATTCCTCATGTGTATAATCTTTATAAGTTTCTTTTATTTCAGCACTTTTGCATTTTGCATCGTATCTTTGACCAAATGGGTCTATTCCTAATTCTTTATATTTTTCTAACTTTGCAATTCTTACAAGTTCTTGTTCTGATCTTTTTTCTTCCATATTAGGACCTCCTAGTTCAATAAACATAGAAATTATATCATACTAGATTATAAAAAACAAATAAATGATAAATATATTTATCATACAATTCTAATCTTGTTATTTGCAAAAAATGAAAAAAATAAATATTTTTAAATATTTTTTAAAAAAGTTACATTTCGTTACTATTATTTATATGAGTGGTGATAATTTATGCTCAGAATGGGGGTGTAACAATGGTCAAATATAATTTTACATATGATTTAGTTTTTAAGGCAGCTTTAGAGGCTTGTCCTAATGCGGCAATTAAATTAATAAAAGAATTTGTATCTGATTTAAAAGATATTTCTCTTGATGAAAAAATAACATTTTTAAAACAAGAAAATATA
>JAFXUP010000135.1 GCA_017524905.1 Acholeplasmatales bacterium
ATATAAAAAAACAAGCTCCAAATGTATCTAGAATGAAGCTTTTAGGTGCAAGAGTAATAGAAGTCACTGATGGACAACAAACATTAAAAGAAGCTGTAGATGCTGCTTTTAATGCTTATTTAAAGGAATATAAGGATTGTATTTATTGTATAGGTTCAGTTGTAGGACCTCATCCATTCCCTTTAATTGTTAGAGATTTCCAATCAGTTGTTGGAATTGAGGCTAAAGAACAATTTAAAGAAATGACAGGACTACTTCCAGATATAGTTTGTGCATGTGTTGGTGGTGGTTCTAATTCAGCTGGTATGTTTATTCCATTTTTAAATGATCCAGTTGAAATAGTAGGTGTTGAACCATTAGGACATGGTTCTAAACGTGGACAACATGCTGCTTCAATGACATATGGTTCTGAAGGTATTATGCACGGATTTAATTCTATTATGCTAAAAGATGAAAATGGAAATCCTGATGCTGTATATAGTGTTGCATCTGGCCTAGATTATCCATCTGTTGGACCTGAACATGCATTCTTACATGATTTAGGAAGAGTTAAATATGATACTGTATCTGATGAAGAAGCATTAGAAGCATTCTATACATTATCTAGATTAGAAGGTATTATTCCAGCATTAGAATCAAGCCATGCTGTAGCTTATGCAATGAGACTTGCAAGAACTACTAAAAAAACTGGTACAATATTAGTTAACTTATCAGGTAGAGGAGATAAGGATATGGATTATGTACTTGAAAAATATGGTGTTGATTATTTAGAGAAAAAAGGAATTAAATTATAAAAAAGGCTATCCGAATGGATAGCTTTTTCTTCTAAAAAACATAAGAAGTAGATGCGGTTTGATTTACATTGTAAACTTTTTGTATTATAATTTGTGTAGAAAGAGGTGATTTATAATGACTACACCAACTCAAATTAGAATTGACTCTGATATTAAAAAGAAAGCTACTGATTTATTTGCATCACTTGGACTCGATATGTCTAGTGCAGTTAATATGTTTTTATATCAATGCATTTTAAGGGGTGGACTTCCTTTTAACGTTGAATTACCTAAATATAATAGTGAAACATTAAAAGCTATGGCTGAGGCCATGACTATAGCTAATGACCCTAATGTTAAAGGGTATACTAACATTGAAGATTTAAAGAAAGCTTTGATGGAAAAATAGATGTACACTGTAAAATTTACTAATAAGTTTAAAAATAATTATAAAAAAAGGCTATCCGCAAGGATAGCTTTTTCATTTAATAACTAAAATACTCATCATAGAATTTTTTTGTATATTCTTCATATTCTTCATGTGATAAGGCTTTTAAGCCTTTAACATTTAATATGTTATTTTCTTTTGCTAAATATACAAAATCATTTATATATTCTTCATAATCAGTAATAAATACATTAACTAATTTTTGATTACATTGATCTAAAAAATATAATAAATTATGATGATCTAATAAAACATATTCATCATTTATAATCGCAACAGGAAGATATACATTTTCTGGGTCTAAATATTCTTCAAACATTTCTATTTTAGATAAATCTATGAAAAAAGAAGATGGTTGAATACATTTTATAGGTAATTTAAATGAAAAAATATCATCAAAAGCTTTATAAAAATTATTTCCTAAATCACTAAATTTAGTAACATGCTTTTGATAAATTCTAAATTCATTAATTGCATCTTCAATATATTTTAAATCATTATATTTAATTAAAGCTTTAGTATCATTTACTTCAAATTCATAATAATATTTTTGATTATTATCTAAAATTGTAAATGCGTTACCTAATGCTTTAGCTTTATCTGAATAAAAGCTTGATTCTCTATCTCTTATAATTTCCACCTTAATCACCTACTAAAATTATACAAAAAATAATAAATTTTTAAAAGATTAATAATAGTCAAACTTGCAATTAAATTGTAATTTCTTTAAATATTTAGTATAATATTTAAGAAATGTTTTGAGGTGTTAGAAATGGAAAATAAAATTAGAGAAAGAATACTTAAAAATTTAGAATTTAATTCAAGAATTGATTTACATGACCTAGCTATTATGTTAAATATAACTGAGGCGGAATTAGCCAATGAAATAGCGGACATGGAAAAAGAAAAAATTATTTGTGGTTACCCAACTTTAATTAATTGGGATAATACAGATAAAGAACAAGTAACTGCCCTAATTGAAGTTAAAGTAACTCCTCAAAGAGGAATCGGTTTTGATATGCTTGCAGAACGTATTTCAAGATTTAATGAGGTTACAAGTGTTTATTTAATGAGTGGCGGTTTCGATTTCATGGTTTTAATTGAAGGTAAATCAATGAAAGAGGTTGCTAAATTCGTTTTTGACAAATTAAGTGCTTTAGACTCAGTATTATCTACAGCTACACACTTTGTTTTAAAGAAATACAAAGATCATGGTGTAGATTTATTTGATGAGAAAAAAGATGAAAGAGAAATGGTGAGTGCCTAATGCGTGATTTTGTTAATAAAGAGATTAAGAAAATCAAGCCATCTGGAATAAGAAAATTCTTTGATATTGCAAAAGAAATTGAAGGAGCAATATCTTTAGGTGTAGGTGAGCCTGATTTCGATACTCCTTGGCACATTAGAGAAGAAGGTATTTATTCTTTAGAAAGAGGAAAAACATATTATACATCTAATGCTGGTTTAAAGGATTTAAGAATTGAAATTTGTAATTTCATGAACCGTAAATATAATATTTCTTATGAATGGAATAAAAATATTTTAGTTACAGTTGGTGGATCAGAAGCTATTGATATGGCGCTACGTGCAATGATAGATCCAGGGGATGAAGTAATTATTACAACACCTTGTTATGTATCATATGAACCATGTGCAACATTAGCAGGAGGAGTTGTTAAAACAATTCCTTTAAAAAATGAAAATGAATTTAGATTAACTAAAGCTGAATTAGAAAAAGCAATTACTCCTAAATCTAAAATATTAATTATGTGCTTTCCAAATAACCCAACAGGCGCTATTATGGAAAAACATGATTTAGAAGAAATTAAAGATGTAATTATTAAGCATGATTTAGTTGTTATATCTGATGAAATATATTCTGAATTAACTTATGATAAGAATCATATTTCTATCGCATCCTTACCTGGAATGAAGGAAAGAACTATAGTTATTAATGGTTTTTCAAAAACATATTCAATGACAGGATGGAGATTAGGTTTTGCCTGTGGTCCTGAAGAAATTATTAAAGAAATGACAAAAATTCATCAATTTTCCATTATGTGTGCTCCAACAAACAGCCAATATGCTGGTATTGAAGCTTTAAAAAATGGTGATGATGATATTATTTATATGCGTGATGCATATAATGAAAGAAGAAGGTTTGTTTTAAAAAGATTAGAAGAAATGGGTATTCCTTGCTTCGAACCAAAGGGGGCATTTTATGTATTCCCTGATATTAGAGGCTTTGGTCTTTCTTCTGAAGAATTTTGCTTAAGATTATTAAAAGAAGAAAAGGTAGTAGTTGTACCTGGAAATGCTTTTGGTGAATCTGGAGAAGGATTCATAAGAATTTCTTATGCATATTCTATAGATGATTTAAAGAATGCTTTAGCACGTGTAGAAAACTTTATTAAAAAGCTAAAGTAATGATTATAAAAGACTCAAAATTTATTTTGGGTCTTTTGTCAATTTTTGAGGTGTATTATGGAAAAATATGAAATTAATAAATTTTTATCTGAATATGATAAGAAAATAAATGATTTATATCAAGCCTTTAACGTAAAAAAGAAAAAAGAAGAATATGAATCTTTATCAAAATTAATTGGAGATACAAATTTCTGGAATGATCCTGAAAATGCTCAAAAGATTATTGCAAAAGCAAATGCGCTAAAAGAAATAATTGATATATATGAAAATGTATTAAAAAATTATAATGATATAAAAGATTTAATAGAATTATCAGAAATAGATGAAGATGCAAATGAAATGCTAGATTCTGAAATTGAAACATTTAAAAAATTAGTTGATAAAACAGAAGAAAAAGCATTACTTTCAGGAAAATATGATTTTAATAACTGTATTTTAGAGCTTCACCCAGGAGCTGGTGGTACAGAATCAATGGATTGGGCTGATATGCTATTTAGAATGTATCAACGTTTTGCATCACTTAAAGGCTTTAAAACTACAGTAATTGATTATTTACCTGGTGATGAGGCAGGTATTAAATCTGTAACAATGAAAATAGAAGGACCTTATGCTTATGGCTTATTAAAGGCAGAGCGTGGTGTTCATAGATTAGTTAGAATTTCACCTTTTGATTCAAATGCTCGTCGTCATACATCCTTTTGTTCATGTGATGTAGCACCTGAAATTGAAGAAGCCGATGATGTTGAAATTAAAGATGAAGATATAAGAGTAGATACATTCTGTTCATCAGGTCCTGGAGGACAAGGTGTTAATACAACATATTCAGCTGTAAGAATTACTCACTTACCAACAAATATTGTTGTAACATGTCAAAATGAAAGAAGCCAATTAAAAAATAAGGCTACTTGTATGAATATCTTAAAATCAAAATTAATTGAGCTTGAATTAAAACGTCAAGAATCAGAAATTAAGGATTTAAAGGGTGATACAATGGCTATTAATTTCGGCTCTCAAATTAGAAGCTATGTATTTTGCCCATATACATTAGTAAAAGACCATAGAACAGGCTTTGAAATGGGAAATATTAATGCTGTTATGGATGGAGATATTGAAGGCTTTATGCTAGCTTATTTAAAATATCTTGCAGGAGGAAAAGATGAATAACGATGATTTAGAAACTTTAAATTTAAAAAAATTAAAAATAAAAAAAATTCTTAAGCAATATATTTTGATTACATTTGGAGTCTTTTTATTAAATTTGGCCTTCTTTTTCTTTTTAGATCCAGCAGAAATTGTAACAGGCGGTATGATGGGTGTTTCAATTATAGTAGAGCCATATTTATTAAAAATTGGTTCTTGGTTTACACCATCAATTTTCTTATATATTGTAAATGGTATTTGTTTAATTTTAGGATTAGTATTTTTAGGAAAAGATTTTTTCTTAAAAACAATTTATGCAACTCTTGTTCAACCATCAATATTATTTGTTTTTGAAAGAACAATGAACCCTAATTTTTTCTATGATACAATAACAGATGGAAATCAAGGATTTATTTGTCTTATTTGTTCATCTATTTTAGCAGGGTTAGGAATTGGAATTGCTGTTAAATATAATGGTTCAACAGGTGGAATGGATGTTATTCAAAAAATAATATCAAAATATTTTAAGGTTCCTATGTCAACAACTATGTATGTAACAGATGCTATTATAGTATTATATTCAGGCTTTTCATTTAATCCATTTACATATAACATTGAAAGAGTTGTATTAGGTGTTTCAGGTGTTATTGCCGTTGGATTTATTGTTGATTTTGTAGCTTTATCATTAAAACCTAGAAGAACAATGTATGTTATTACTAAAAATCCAGAATTAATTAAAGATTTAATTTATAAGAATTTAGATAGAGGTGTAACATTTAATAAGGTTATCAGTGGCTATACTGGTGATGAGCAAGTAATGGTAATATGTACTATGGATAAAAATGAAGCTTATAGAATGACTTCAATAGTTGCTGAAGAAGACCCTAAGGCATTTACTTTTGTAACTTCTTGTAAGGAAGTTAGAGGAGAATATGAAAAGCGTGGATTATTATGATAGTAAATGATTCTAAAAAGGATAAAAAAGGTTATTTAGTAACTATTGATAATAAAGATTATATTATTGATGAAGAAATAGTTATTAAATATCGTTTAGTTAAAAATAAAGAATTAGAAGATAATTTATTAAATAAAATATTACATGACAATAATATGATTATCTATTATAAAAAAGCTTTAAATTATTCATTAAAATATAATAAAAATAGCGCAGCTATTTATGATTATTTAAATAAATTTGAAATTAATAATAGAGATATAGCTGAAATTATTGATAATTTAATTAAAATACACGTTTTAGACGATGAGAAGCTTATTTTAAATACATTAGATACTTTAATTAGAAAAGGTAATGGAAAGCTTTTAATCAAAGAAAAACTATATAATTTAAAATATAGAGAAGAATTAATAAATTTAGCTTTAACTAGAATTAATTATGATGATTATTTTGCATCTTTAAAAAAGCTATATGATAAAGCTTTAATAAAATATGATAAGGAAACAGATTCATATATTAAAAATATGAAAATAAAAAAATATTTATATCAAAGAGGCTATAGCTTAGATGATATAAATACAATAAAAGATTAACATGAGAAGATTAAATTCTTCTCATTTTTTTATATTAATGTTATAATAAAAAAAATGGAGAAAAAAGTTTATGAAAAAATATATTAGTCTAGTATTTGTATTTTTAATGTTTATTTTCATATTTAGCTGTAATAAAGAAAATAAGACTTTAGATAATCAATATAGAAGTGATGATCTTTGGGCATTTAAGGAAACTGATGAAAATCTAGATGTTGATACATTCTTTTTAGCCCCGGCTTGCGCAACAGGCTCTGAAAAAGAACCTACATTAGATTATTCAAGCTCTAAAAGAATGTCACAATTTGAAGGCTCTATTAAAATGGAAAAAGGAATCTATGATGAACAAACTAGATTCTTTGCCCCATATTACCATGAAGCATTAGTATATGTGTCTTTACTAGATGATGAAGAAAAGAAAAATAAATATTTAGATGAGGCCTATAAGGAAGTAAAGGAAGCCTTTGAATATTATTTATATAATTACAATAAAGGAAATAAAATAATCCTTGCAGGCTTTTCTGAAGGAGCTTTAATGTGCTTAAGGCTTTTAAATGATTTCATCAATAATGATTTGTTTTATAATAATTATTTAGCTTGTTATGCAATAGGATATTTGGTGGAAGATTCTTATTTAGCATCAAGTGACAAAATTAAAATGGCTGAGGGCGAAACAGATTTAAAATGTATTATTTCATTTAATACAGAAGCAATTGATACAACAGCAACATTTATAGTTAAAGAAAATCAAAAATCAAATGCTATTAATCCTTTAACTTGGAAAAGAGATACATCTGTTGCATCTAAAGATTTAAATAAGGGAGCAGTATTTTTAAATACATATGGTGAAATTACTAAAACTTTAGATAATTTTACAGGTTGCTATATAGATAGTAATAGAGGTACTTTAAAGGTAACTGATGTTATAAAGGATGATTATAATAAATTAAAGGATTCTTTTGGAGATGGATGCTATCATCTCTATGATTATCAATTCTTTTATAATAATTTAAAGGAAAATGTAATAAAAAGAATTAACGCAAAGGAGCAATAATTGCTCTTTTTTTCTAAAATTTTTCGTAAAAAAAATATTCTTTTTGAAGATTTAAATATTTAATTGTGAATTTAAAATGTTTATAATATAATTATATTATAAGTGACGATTAAAAAAGGAGTTGAGTTATATGTTAGTTAGAGATCGAATTAATAAAGATTTTTTATATTATTTTGATCAAGGTGAATCAATTGATTCATATAAGGTATTTGGTGCGCATTTAGTTAAAAATGCAAAGGGAGAAAACATTGCGTGCGAATTTTGTCTTTTTGCCCCTAATGCTAGAAGAGTTGATTTAGTAGGTGAATGGAATAATTTTGAAGAGAATAAGCAGGAATTATATTGTATAGATGAAAAAGGCATATGGTATGCTTATTTAGAAGGAAATTATGAATGGCAAAGATATAAATATTTAATTACAACTCATCAAGGAGAAAGAATTTATAAGGCAGACCCTTATGCATTTTATTCTCAAATTAGACCTTGTCAGGATTCAAAGGTTTATGATATTGATGGTTATAAATGGAATGATGAAAAGTGGATGTTTACTCACCCTAAAACATATGATAAGCCAGTATTAATTTATGAGCTTCATATGGGCTCTTGGAAAAGAAAAGGTCCAGGAGAAAATGATTTTTATATGGCAAATGAGCTTGCTCCTATGCTAATAGATTATTTAAAGCAATTTGGTTATACACATGTAGAGGTAATGCCAGTTTATGAGCATCCATTAGATGCTTCATGGGGCTATCAAGGTACAGGATATTATGCTGTAACACCAAGATATGGTGTTCCTAAGGATTTTATGTATTTTGTTGATTTAATGCACCAAAATGGAATCGGTGTTATTATGGACTGGGTACCAGGACATATTTGTCGTGATGGTCATGGTCTATATCGTTTTGATGGTACATATTTATATGAATATGCTGATGAATCAATAAGAGAAAATAAGGAATGGGGTACTGCAAACCTAGATTTAGGAAAAGGTATTACCAGATCATTTTTATATTCAAATGCTGTATTCTTTATGAAATATTTCCATATAGATGGCTTACGTTTAGATGCAGTATCTAATATGCTTTATTATTTAGGTAATCCTCTACGTGGTACTAATGAAGGTGCAATTTGGTTTTTAAAGAATTTATCTACAATTTTATTTAAAGAAGACGATAGAATTTTACTTTGTGCAGAAGATTCAAGTGCCTTCCCTAATGTAACAAAACCAACTGATATTGGTGGTATTGGCTTTAATTATAAGTGGGATATGGGTTGGATGAATGATACATTAAAATATTTTAAAAAAGACCCAGTTTATAGAAAATACCATCATCATCAATTAACATTTTCTATGGCATATTTTTATAATGAAGAATATATATTACCATTATCACATGATGAGGTAGTACATATGAAAGGCTCATTGGTTAATAAAATGCCAGGAGATCAATGGCAGCAATTTGCAAATTATAGATTGTTAATTGGTTATATGATGACTCACCCTGGTAAAAAATTATTATTTATGGGAAACGAGCTTGCATCATATGATGAATGGCATTATGAAGGTGAATTACCTTGGCATATTTCAAGATTCCCAATTCATGATGCTGCAAAGCATTTTGTAATGGATATGACAAAATTATACAAAAATGAACCTTGCTTCTGGGAATTAGATTATGATCCTAAGGGCTTTAAATGGACTGAGGCAAATAATGCAGATCAATCAATTTATATCTTTGAAAGACATTCAAAAAATAATCATGTAGTTGTTGTAATGAACTGTACACCAGTTACATATGATAATTATAGAATTGGTGTTGATGGAGATTATTATTATGAGGAATTAATTAATTCTGATAAATATTGCTATAATGGCTCAGATAGAATAAATCCACTTCCTTTAAAGGTTGAAAATATTCCATGGCAAAATAAAAAAAGAAGTATTAATATTACAGTTCCCCCTTTAGGAATTGCTATATTTAAGCCTGTTGCTAAACCAATTTCTGATGTTGATTTAGAACAAAAGAAGAAAATTTTACCTGCTGTTAAGGGTGAAACTTTACCAAAAGTAGCTAAAAAAACAACTAAAAAAACTCAAAAAAAGACTACTGAAAGTGTTTCCAAAAAGAAATAATCAACGCTTTGTAGAATTATATTATAGATTAAAATACTAAATTATGATAAACTAAAAATATATTCTTATAGAATATATAGGAGGAGATTATATGAAATATAATGGCTTTGATAATGTTGAGACATTTAAGGAGATTTTTATATCTACAGTTGAAAATCAATACGCTATTGATTTTAAAGACTCAACACCTTATCAACAATATGTAGCATTAGGAGAAATGCTAAGACTTAAGATTGCTGATGATTGGAAAGAAACAAATAAACAAATTGTAAAACAAGATTTGAAAAAGATTTATTATTTTTCAATGGAATTCTTAATGGGAAGAATGATTACAAACAACTTAATGAACGCTGGTGTTTATAATGTTGTTAAAGAAGCTTTTAGTCAATTAGGAATTGATATTAACGAAGTTGAACATCAAGAAACAGATGCTGGTTTAGGAAACGGTGGCTTAGGTAGACTTGCTGCATGTTTTATGGATTCAGTAGCTTCACTTGGTCTTCCTGTTTTTGGAAATTGTATTAGATATAGATATGGATTCTTTGAACAAGGTATTAAAAATGGATACCAAGTTGAACATCCAGATAGATGGTTAAAGGATATTAACGTTTGGGAGGTTAGAAAGCCTGAAGAAGCAGTTGATATTCCTTATTATGGTTGGATTGATATTAGATCTAAAAATGGCTCTATTGAAGTAAAGCATAGAGATGCTGAATATGTTAAGGCTGTACCTTATGATATTCCTATTATTGGTGATAATAATCATATTGTTACAACATTAAGATTATGGAGTGCAGAACCTGCAAATACATATCCTACTTCAAATCCATTTGAATATCATGCTAAATTAAGAGAAATTTCATCAATGCTTTATCCAAATGATGAAACTGATGAAGGTAAGCTTTTAAGATTAAAACAACAATATTTCTTTGTATCAGCTGGTGTAACTTCAGCTATTAGACAATATAAAGAAAATCATAAAAATATTAAGGATTTAGCTAAATATGTTGGATTCCATATCAACGATACTCACCCAGCAATGATTGTTGCTGAATTAATGAGAATTTTAGTTGATAATGAAAAGCTAGATTGGGATGAAGCATGGAATATTACTAAAAATTGTTGCGCTTATACAAACCATACAATTTTATCAGAAGCTTTAGAAAAATGGCCTATACATTTATTTAAGGCTTTATTACCAAGAATCTATACAATTATAGAAGAAATTAATAGAAGATTATTAATTGAAATTGGTAATAAATATGGTGATAATGCACCTGAATGTTATCAAATGGCTATTTTAAAGGATAATACAGTTCATATGGCTAATTTAGCAATCCATGGCTCATTTAGTGTAAATGGTGTTGCTGCATTACATACTGAAATTTTAAAGAATATTGAAATGAAGGTATTTAATGATTATTATCCTGGTAAATTTAACAATAAGACTAACGGTGTTACTCATAGACGTTGGTTAGTTCATTCAAATCCTGAATTAGTTTCTATTTTAGATGATTATGTTCCAAACTGGAGAAAGGATTTTGAAAAGAATTTATCTGGCTTATTAAAATTTGCAGAAGATCCAGAGGTACAAAAGAGATTTGCTTTAATGAAGCGTGAAAGAAAGATAGCTTTAGCAAAGAAAATTTATCAATCTCAAGGTATTTCAATTGATACAAATTCAATTTTTGATGTTCAAGTAAAAAGACTTCATGAATATAAGCGTCAATTAATGAATGCATTACATATAATGTATGTTTATAACCAATTAAAGAATAATCCTGAATTTAAGGCTAATTATTATCCTCATACATTCATTTTTGGCGCAAAATCAGCTCCAGGATACTGGTTTGCTAAAAAGATAATAAAATTAATCAACACAATTGCTGATAAGGTTAATAATGATGAAGAAACAAATTCATTATTAAAGGTTGTATTCGTTGTTAATTATAATGTTACATATGCTGAAACAATTGTACCAGCAGCAAATGTATCTGAACAAATTTCAACTGCATCAAAAGAAGCATCAGGTACATCTAATATGAAATTTATGATGAATGGTGCTATCACTTGTGGTACATTAGATGGTGCTAACGTTGAAATTAAGGATTTAGTTGGTGATGAAAATATCGTTATTTTCGGTATGAATGCTAAAGAGGTTACTGATTTATATGCTAATGGTGGCTATAATTCAATGGATTATTATAATTCAGATGAAAGAATTCATACTGTAATTGATCAATTAACAAATGGATTCTTTGAAGATGTTGATCCACAAGAATTTGCTGAAATTAAGGATAGATTATTATATCATGATAATTATTTCGTATTAAAGGATTTCGCAAGTTATGTTGAAGCTCAAGAAAAGATTAATAATCTTTATAAGGACCAAGCTAAATGGTTAAAGATTTCTATAACTAATACAGCTAAGTCTGGCTTCTTTACAACAGATAGAACAATGGAACAATACAATAAAGATATTTGGCACACTTCACCAATTAAAATGAAGTAAAAAAATAAAAGTAGGGGTTTCCCCTACTTTTTTAAAAAGAGTGAAATTATGATTGAATTTAAAGAAGAAGAAACATTAATAAAGAAAATTGAATCACTAAAAAAACTTACAAGAATATTATCTATTATTAGATTAATAGTTGTATTAAATGCGATTATTTGGGTAATAGTAGGATTATCTTATATTAGCTTTTATATTTATATAGCTATAGCATCAGTTTTATTAACATTTGTAACTTTTATTTTAACAAATAGATTTTATAATGAATTAAGCTTAGCCTTAAAAAAAAGTGATGTATATTTATCTCATAAAAGAAGAAGAAAACTTGAAATGTCATATTTTCAAGATGATGGAAGAGATTTTTTAGATAAAAATGATTATAAATTAGCTGATTTAGATATATTTGGAAATCATTCAATTTATCAATATTTATCAATTGCTAAATCTAAATTAGGAAGAAATATGTTAGCTAATTCGCTAAAAAATTCATCACCTATAGATGAAAGAATAAGAAAATCAGCCTATACTTTAGTAGATGAAAAAACATTAGATATAGAAGCATCCTTATTAGAATTTAAGCAAAATTCTAAATCAATAGATTATGATGATTATAAATCTGTTTTAGGTAAAAAAATAAAGATGACTCCACTATCATTTATATCTATTTTATTATTTATTTCTAATATAGTTTATCTTATTGTTGCCTTAATTAATAAAATAACATTATATCCTATAATAGTTATCGGAGTAGGAACAATAATTGCTTCAAAATTATTAAATAATAATGATGTTTTCATGCTAGATTCAACAAAATATTATGAATTATCAAATGCGTATTTAAAGGTTTCAAAAACAATTATTAATACTGATTTTAATGATGAATATTATAATGAATTAAAAGATATTATTAATAAAAATATAAAGCCCTTAAAGGATATGGAAAATTTATATTTAACCTTATCATCAAGGAAAAATTTAATATTTAATTTAATATTAAATATTTTTGCCTATGATTTTATCTTAAGCATTATTTATAATTTTAAGGTTAAAAAAATAACAGATTTAACATCCCTTTTTGAAGCAATTGCAAAAATAGAAGTAATAGGATCCTTTGCAATATTAGGTATTGATAATGATGTTTATTCAATTCCAGAAACATCAGATAACATTAGTGCTAAAGGTATTTATCATCCTTTAGTTAAAAATTGTATTCCAAATGATTTTGATTTAGAAGGTGGAGTAATTTTAACAGGCTCTAATATGAGTGGTAAAACTACTTTTATGAGAACTATTGGTATAAATCAGGTATTATTTAATGCTGGTGGCTTAGTAGCTGCAGAATCCTTTAAATCAAATTATTATCCAATTTATACTTCATTAAGAGTAAATGATATGCTAAAAGAAGGCATTTCTACATTCTATGCTGAAATTTTAAGAATGAAGGCTGCAAATGAAGGAATAAAAAAGGGTAAATCATTAATATTAATTGATGAAATTTTTAAAGGAACAAATGCTTATGAAAGAATTAATGCTTCCTTTAAGGTAATAGATAAATTCAATCAAAATAATCAATTATTTATAATATCAAGCCATGATTTTGAATTATGTGATGCTAAAAATATATTAAATTATCATTTTAATGAATCATACACAGAAGATAATAAATTAATTTTTGATTACAAAATAAAAGAAGGCAAATGCGAAACTAAAAACGCATTATACCTTCTTAAAATGGCAAATATTATCGATTAATTAAATAATCTAAACAACCATTAAAATCGTTAGTTTTAGTGGTTGTTTTTTTTAATTCTTTAGCTAAAATTGAATCTTTCATAGCTATTTTTTCATCACATAAATTTATAAATGATAAATTATCAATTCCATCACCAATTCCAATTGTTTTATCAGGCTTAAAATAATTAATTATTTTATTAAATAAAACATTTTTTTGATGATTTAATTCAAATATTTTAACTATATTTCTTTTTGAATCTTTAGCTATTATTTCATAGCCTAAATTTAATTTTTCTATGAAACTATAAAATTCATCATAACATCCAATATTTATCGCAATAGAAATAGATGGAATATTTTTATTAAATTCATTAATAATTATTCTATTTTCTTTTGGATAGAAAAAGCTTAATCTATCTTGATAATTATATATAAAAGAATTAGAAGAATCATTAGCCCATAA
>JAFXUP010000136.1 GCA_017524905.1 Acholeplasmatales bacterium
AAATGGCGTTAGATATTCTTTTGAAAGAAGAACAAAAAATCGATTTAGTCTTATTAGATATCTTTATGCCAATGGATGGTCGTGAAGTTTTAAAAATTAGACAAAATAACCCTCTTTTAAAACGCATTCCATTTATTGTTTGTACAAGCGATAAAAATATTGAAGAAGAATGCTTCTATTTAGGTGTTAATGACTTTATTAAAAAGCCATATGAGAACCAAGATATTATCATTGCTAGAATTAAAAGAATGATTGAACTATATGAAGATAGATCCATCATTAAAGAAGTTGAAAGAGATAAATTAACCGATTTATACAATATTGATTTTTTCAAAAAGTATGCTAAACAATTTGACACCTCCTTTCCTAACATTAAAAAAGATATGATTGCGGTTTCCATTAATCGCTTTAGATTATTTAATGAATTATATGGTCGAAATCAAGGAGATGGAGTACTGTTAACAGTTACTAATCAATTAAAAGAATGCATATCTAACTGCAATGGTATTATCGGTAAATATGGTGGTAGTACTTTCTTAATATATGCTGAGCATCATGATAGTTACGATATGCTTTTAAATAAATTAAATAAAGCCGTTAATGAAGTTAATAAATCCGCTAATATATCGTTTAGAATTGGTATTTATCCAAATGTTGATTCTTCATTAGATAAAGAAATCGTGATTGGAAGAAGCAAAGCTACCGCTGATACATTGGCAAATGATTTAGATTCTAATATCGCTATTTATGACCAACATAGATTAGATTCTTCTTTACGCAAGGAAGAATTAATAAATGCTTTTCCAAAAGCCCTTATAGATGAAGAATTTAAATTATATTTTCAGCCAAAATACGCTATTCAAGGGGACAAACCTATTTTATCAAGTGCAGAAGTATTGATTAGATGGATTAGTCCAAAATTAGGTTTTGTTTCACCAGGTGAATTTATTAATTTGTTTGAAGAAAACGGCTTAATTAGTAAATTAGATGCTTATATTTTTAAAAAAGCCGCCCAATATATGAGAAGCTGGAAAGAACAGTACAATATCGATATACCTTTATCTTTAAACCTCTCACGTGTTGATATATTTAGGCCTAACATCGTTGAAGATATAATTAGATTTGTTGATGATAACAATATTCCTCATGATAAATATCATATTGAAATTACTGAATCAGCATTTGTGGAAGATGCGCAAAGCGTGATACCTGTGATTAAACAAATAAGAGAAAATGGTTTTAAAGTAGAAATTGATGACTTTGGTAGCGGTTATTCTTCTTTTGGTGCCCTTATTAATTTGCCTTTTGATGTATTAAAAATTGATATGTTATTTATTCGTAATATGGAAGTTAATCCAAAAGCAAAAGATGTCATTAAGATGATTATTAATTTATCTAAAATGATGAATGTCAAAACTGTTGCCGAAGGAGTGGAAACTGAAGAACAATATCTCTTCTTGAAAGAAAATGGCTGTGATATCATCCAAGGATATTATTTTTCTAAGCCATTACCACTTAATGAATTTGTTGAATTGATACAAAAGGAGCTCGTTAAATAATGGATGTTAAAGAGTTTTATAAAGCGATTAATGGTAATTATGATAACGCTTTATCAATCATGATGAATGATAATTTAATCGCTAAAATGATTACTAAATTCATGAATAACAATTCCTTAAATGAGATCATTTCTTTTTATGAACAAAAAGATTATCGTAATTTATTTTTAAGCGCTCATGCCTTTAAAGGTGTGACTGGTAATTTAGCGTTAACTCCTTTATTTGAATTGTCTTCAAAATAACAGAAGCCACTAGAAATAGTGATGGTGCTAATTTGGATGATGAAATAGAACAATTAAAAAAAG
>JAFXUP010000137.1 GCA_017524905.1 Acholeplasmatales bacterium
ACAACTATGCATTGATTTCCATATTTATGAGCGCCTTCTTTTATTAATAGAGGATTTCTAACAGCTGCTGAATTTATAGAAACCTTATCAGCACCAGCATCTAAAATACGCTTCATATCATCTAAAGATGAAATGCCACCACCAACAGTTAAAGGTACAAATACTACCTCAGCTGTTTTTTTTACAACATCAATAATAGTACCACGCTTTTCATGCGATGCTGTAATATCTAAAAATACAATCTCATCTGCACCTAAATCAGAATAACCTTTAGCAATTTCAACAGGATCTCCTGCATCCTTTAAATTTATAAAATTTACACCTTTAACAACTCTTCCTTCCTTAACATCTAAGCAAGGAATTATTCTTTTTGCTAACATAACTAATCCTCAAATAATCTTATAGCTTCTTTTAAATCAATCGCATTAGAATAAATAGATTTACCTAAAATTATTCCATATGCACCAATTTCTTTTGCCTTTAAAATATCATTAATTGATTTAGCTCCACCTGATGCAACAACATCAAGATGAGTTTCATCAATTAGCATTTTTGTTTGATTTGCATTTATACCTTCTAAAGTACCATCCTTAGCAATATCAGTAAATATAATAGTTTTAACACCAATTTCCTTTAATTTTTTAGCAAAATCAATAGCGTTAATTTCTGATACATCAAGCCAACCACGGGTAGCAACCATCATGTTTTTACAATCAATTCCAACAACTATTTTATCATTTCCAAATTTATTAATTGCTTCTTTTACAAATTCTAAATTTAAAGCACTAGAGCCTAAAATAACTCTATCAACACCCTTTGATAAAATATTTTCAATATGAGAAATAGTTCTTATTCCTCCTCCAAGCTCAACTTTAATATCAACTTCTTTTATAATTCTTTCAACTGATTCTAAATTTAAGCTTTTACCTTCCTTAGCTCCATCTAAATCAACTAAATGAAGATAAGTTGCCCCTAAGCTTTTCCATTTTTTAGCTTGTTTAACTGGATCACCATATAGAGTTACCTTATTATAATCACCTTTATATAATCTTACACATTTACCATCATGTAAATCTATTGCTGGATATAGCTTCATTATAATTCACCAAAATTCTTTAAAATTTGTAAACCAACCTCACCTGATTTTTCAGGATGAAATTGAGTTGCATAAATATTTTTATAATTAATTGCAGATGGATATGAAACTCCTGCATATTCAGTTTTTGCAATTGCATAAACTGAATCATCTAAATGATATGAATGAACAAAATATACATATTTATTATCTAATCCTTTAAGTAAAGGATTATCCTTAATTACATTAATTTGATTCCATCCAATTTGAGGTACCTTAAAGCCATCTTCATTAAATTTAATAATATTTCCCTTTAAAATACCTAAACCATCATGAATGCCATATTCATATGATTTTTCAAATAGCATTTGCATACCTACACAAATTCCTAAAATAGGTGTACCTCTTTTAATAACCTCATTAATAACAGGAACAAATCCTTTTTTTATAAAAGCATCCATCGCATCACTAAAAGCACCAACACCAGGTAAAACAACCTTATCCGATGCTAATATATCATCTTTATTAGATGTGATAATAGCTTCATATCCTAAATATTTAAAAGCATTTAAAACAGAGCCTAAATTACCAACACCATAATCAATAATAGCTATCATAATACACCCTTTGTTGTTAATGAACCCTTCATATTAGGATCAATTTTAACAGAATCCTTTATACATTTAGCTAAAGATTTAAACATTGCCTCAATTATATGATGAGCATTAGTTCCTCTTAAAATAACAAAATGTAAATTAATTTTAGCATTATCAGCAAAGCTTCTAAAGAATTCATCAACACATTGTGTTTCAAATTCACCAACTAAATCTCTTTCAAATTTTGAATTAGATTCATAATAGCTTCTATTTGAAATATCAATAGCACACATAACTAAAGCATCATCCATAGCCATTGTAAATGATTGATAACGAGCAATACCTATTCTATCACCTAATGCTTTATATAAAGCCTCACCTAAAACAATACCAGAATCTTCTACTGTATGATGCATATCAACTTTAGTGTCACCATCACAAATAAAATCTAAATCAAAGCCAGCATGCTTAGCTAAGGTATTAATCATATGATCAAAAAAGCCAATTTTTGTATCAACAAAAATCTTGCCTTCACCATCAACATTTAGCTTACATTTAATTTTAGTTTCTTTAGTATTTCTTTCAATTTCTGCTCTTCTCATATAATTTCACCACTCTTAATAATTCATCATTTTCTAAAGCACTTCCCACAGTAATTCTTGCAGGACCTGTTTTAAATTTTCTTATATAAATCTTATTTTTGATTAATAAATCATCAAGCTCTTTATCAATATTTAAATAAATAAAATTTGCCTCACTAGGTAAAGGATTATATCCTAAAGCCTTAAATTCTTTAATTAATCTTTCACGTTCATTTTTAATTTTAGAAATATTATCCTTATATAAATCATAATTTTTAATAGCTATTTCAGCCATAACAAGTGATAAGCTTGTAACACTATAAGGAGGCTTAATAGCATTAATCATATTAATATTATCCTCATTAGATATTGCATAACCAACTCTAATGGAAGGTAAGCTCATTGCCTTAGAAAAAGTTCTAAATGCAATAATATTATCATATTCCATACCTAAATAAGTATAATCACATTTAGCAAAATCAATATAAGCTAAATCTAATAAGACTAATCCTTTAGAAGATTCAGCAATACGCCTTATTTCTTTTTCTTCTAAAAATGCTCCATTAGGATTATTAGGTGTGCAAATTAATACTAATTTAGGATTATATTTATTGATTAAATCAATCATTAAATCAACATCAAATAAATTATTCTTAAAATTTACAGGAATAAATTTAGCTAAGCTTAATTCAGCAAATACCTGATACATTGAAAAGGAT
>JAFXUP010000138.1 GCA_017524905.1 Acholeplasmatales bacterium
AAACATTATTTTATACTGAATCATTAGATAATTTATCTTTATTATATAATGATTATATTTCAAAAAATGCAAATGTATATACAACTAATACTCCAAATAAATCGAAAGATTTCCTAATAGGAATTTATCCTAAAATAATTATTGCAAAAAAAGAAAATGATAATGAAGAAAAAATATATGGAATTTAAGGAAGGAATTGAAGCTTTAAAGCTAATTGGTAAAAAGAATAATAATATTATAAAAGAAGATGAGATTTTAGAATATATTACTGATGATGATTTTGATGATGCTATTTCTGAATTAGAAGCTTTAGGATTTTTCATCAAAACAGATGAGGAAAATATAGAAGAAATTGAAGCTGATTATGAATTATTATTCCAAACTCCAGAGGTTGTTAATGCTAAAACAACTGATATCGTTAAAATTTATTTTAATGAAATTGGTGTTTATAAAATATTAACACCAGAAGAGGAATTAAGTCTTTTTAAAATATATAAAGCTGGAAAAGAAGCTAAAGAAAAAATTAAAAAAATCGAATCAGATGATTTTAATACCGTACCAAGAAGAGAATATGCTAATTTATTTAAATTAGTTGATAAATCTAATTTAGCTTTTGATAAAATTTATAATTCTAATTTAAAACTTGTAGCATCAATTGCGAAAAAATATACTAACAAAGGCTTAAGCTTAATGGATTTAATCCAAGAAGGTAATATGGGTCTTTTAAAGGCAATTGAAAAATTTGATTTTGATAAGGGAAATAAATTTTCTACTTGTGCAACTATTTGGATTAAGCAAAGCATAAGAAGAGCCTTAACTGATAAATCAAGAACAATTAGAATTCCATCTCATTTATTAGAAACAATAAATAAGATAAAAAAGACTGAAGAATCATTAGAACATCAATTAGGAAGAAAGCCTACCACAGAAGAGGTTTCTAAAATAGTTGGTATATCTCCTGAAAAAATAGTTTTAACAATGAATTCAATTCAAACTCCAATTTCATTAGAAAAGCCTGTTGGTGATGAGGATGACGCAACAATTTCTGATTTTATTGCTGATAAATCAAGCTTAACACCTTTAGAATATTGTGAGAAGATGGATATTAGAAAAGAAATAGAAAAGATTTTTAATCAATATCTAACACCAAGAGAGGCTCAAGTTTTAAAATTAAGATTTGGATTTGAAACTGGTAATGCAATGACTTTAGAAGAAATTGGTAAAAGAATGGGTAATATTTCTAAAGAACGTGTAAGACAAATTGAATTTAAATCTATTAGAAAGCTTAAAAAATTAAAAGAAATAAAAGAATTAGTAGAATCATATAGGAATTAATTTATGAATAGAATTGAAACACTTGCAAGCCTTACAAAAGGCTCAAAAATAATATGTGATGTTGGCTGTGACCATGGCTATGTTGTGATTGAGGCATTAAAAAATTATGGCGTAGAAAAAGCTATCGCAGCTGATATAAATGAATCTCCACTTAATCAAGCTAAATTAAATGCTAAAGGCTTATATGATAAAATAGAATTTATTTTATCTGATGGCTTTAAAAATATTAATTCTGATTTTGATACAGCTATTATTGCTGGTATGGGTGGGATTTTAATTAAAGATATAATTTTATCTTCAATTAATAAATTAAAAAATAAAAAATTAATTTTACAAGCAAATTCAGATAGACCATTTTTGAGAAAATTCTTAAATGAAAATAATTTTAAGATTGTAAATGAAATAGCTTTATTTGATCAAAATAAATATTATGAAATAATAGTTTGTGAAAAAGGAAATGAATCCTTAGATGAATTTGATATAGAATTTGGTCCTATTTTAAGAAGAAATAAAACAGATATTTATATTAATCATTATGAAAATGAATTAAATAATTTAGAAAAAATTATTAAAAATATAAGCGATAAGGATAAATTAGAAGAAAAATTAAAATATTATAGAATGCTAATTAGACTTTTATGTAAAGGTACTGTATTAACATATAATATTTTAAATACTAAAAATTATTATAGAACATATTTTTTAGATGATTTACCTAGACCAACTATTTTAGTATCTCCAGGTGGAGGATATCACCATTGTAGTCCTAGAGAAGCTGGAAATATTGCAAAATATTATAATGAATTTGGTTATCATGTTGTAGTTGTTAATTATAAAATGACTGATGAGGCATACCCTATGCCTGCAACATATTTAGCATATGTTAATAATTTAATAAGAAAAGATAAAAGAGTATCACATGTTATTGGCTTAGGCTTTTCAGCAGGTGGACATAATATATTAGAAATGAATGTTCATAGCGAAGATTATAATACAACAAAATGTGATTTATTAATGCTAGGATATCCTGTTATAACAAATGATGAAAGATATTCTCATAAAGGATCTTTTGAATATTTATTAAAGGATAAAATAAATGATTTAAAGCTATATAATAAGATGTCTTTAGAAAAAGAAATAAAGCCTAATTCAATTCCACCACTTTTCTTGTGGGGAACATTTACAGATGAATCAGTAGATGTTATGAATTCTATATTATTATTAGAGGCTTGTAAAAAGGCTAATATTAATACAGAATATCATTTGTTCCCTATGGGAGGACATGGCTTAGGTACATCAGATAGATATTCAGCTGAAGGTAATGATGGAAAAAGTATTTCTTATATCAATAAATGGCTATATTTATCTAATGAATGGATTAAAAATAAATTAAATTAGTAATAAAAGCATATTCGTATGCTTTTTTTCTTTTAAAATAAACTAAAATTTGTTAAAATTATAATATATTAAAGATGTTAGGAGAATTTTATATGTTTACTTATTTTACTGATACTGATACAGATATTACACCAGAAGAGGCTAAAAAAATTGGATTCAAATTAATAAGCATGCCTTATTCAATTAACGATAAGGATGTATATCCATATGAGGATTTTGATACATTTAATTCTCATGAATTTTATGATTCATTGAGAAAGGGTACTTTACCTAAAACATTCGCAATTTCACCTGAAAAATATAAGAGCTATTTTGAACCTGAATTTAAAAAGGGTAATGATATTTTATATGTTTCCTTTTCTAAAGCAATGAGTGGTACTTTTAATGCTATGAATATAGCTTTAGAGGAATTAAAGGAATTATATCCTGAAAGAAAGTTTTATCAAATAGATACAAAGGGTATTACAATTATGAGTAATATCATTGTAAAAGAAATTGCAGATATGCTTAATAGTGGTAAAACTGTTGAAGAGATTGTTGAATGGTCTAAAACTGAAGTTTTACATTATGCTACATATTTCTTTGCTGATAATTTAAGCTTTTTTAGAAAATCTGGAAGAGTAACCAATTTAAAGGGATTTATGGGTGATTTATTTGGCGTAAGACCTATTTTAAACATGAATGCTGATGGAATGATGACTAATATTGATAAGACTAAAGGTAGAATGGGAGCTATTTTGAAGCTTGTTGATTATGTTAAAGAATTAGGTGATGATGTAGCTAATTATAGAATTATTATTGGTCATAGTGATAATTTAGAATTAGCCCAAAAGCTTGAGGCTGAATTAAAGAAGGTATTTGGTGATAATTTAAAAATTGAATATGTAATTGTTAATCCAACTGCTGGAAGTCACTGTGGACCTGATGGAATAGGTGTTGCATTCCATAGCACAAGGAGATAATTTTTCATGATAGAAGTAAGAGAAGTAAAAACAAAAAAAGAAATAAAAGAATTTATAAATTTCCCAATAAGATTATATAAGGATAATAAATATTTTGTTCCACCATTATATATGGATGAATTAAAAATGTTTAAGCCTAATTATGTATATTATGATCAATCAAATGCTAAATGCTTTATAGCTTTAAAGGATGGAAAGACTGTAGGAAGAATTCAAGCGATTATTCAAAATGCTTCAAATCAAAAATGGAATGAGAAGAAAATAAGATTTTCAAGATTTGATTCAATTGATGATCAAGAGGTCGCAAATGCTTTATTTGATAAATTAAAGGAATTAGCTAAAGAATATAATCTTGATACTATGGTTGGACCATTAGGCTTTTCAGATTTAGAGCGTGAAGGCCTACTTATTGAAGGCTTTGATGAATCACAAACCTTTGAAGAACAATATAATTATTCATATTATCAAAAGCTAATTGAAAATTATGGTTTTACAAAGGATGTTGATTGGACAGAATCAGTTATTAAAAATCAAGCTGATCCTAAGGTTCAGGATAAGATTATTAGACTTGCTGAAACAGTAATGAAAAGAAATAATCTTCATATTGGCAAAGCTAAAAATGTTAAGGATTTTTTAAATAAATATGCAAATCAATTCTTTGATATTTTAGATGAAACATATGAAAATATTTATGGAACAGTTCCTTTTACTGATGGAATGAAAAAATTATTAATATCTAATTTTAATTTATTAATTGATTTAAGATTTGTATGTGTTGTCTTAAATGAAAAGGAAGAATGCGTATGCATGGGATTATGCTTACCTTCTATTGCAGAAGCAGTAAAAAAATCAAATGGTCATTTAACTTTACCAGCTATTATAAGAATTTTAAAGGCAAAGAAAAATCCTAAAATTATTGATTTTGCCTTAATAGGTGTAAAACCAACATATCAAATGAAGGGCGTAAATGTTATTATTTTAGCTGAAATTATGAAGATGCTAAGAAATAAAAATGTATTATATGCCGAAACTAATTTAAATTTAGAAACAAATCAAGAAGTATTAGCTCAATGGAAATATTTTGATGCTAAAACAAATAAAAGAAGAAGATGCTTTATTAAGAAGATATAATCTTCTTTTTTTTTATTATTAAAAAATAAATTGTATAAAATCTATTGACTTTAAAATGCTAAACCTTTATAATACTAACAGTGTTAGCATAAATAACTAACAATGTTAGCAAAAGGAGGATTTTATGGATAATAAAGATTTTATAAATCACATAAGAGAAATCATGTTAAGCTTAAGAAATTGCAAACCTAATTTTCATATTGAAGAAAGTGTAAAAGGAATGTTTCCTGTTTTAAAAATACTTTATGATGAAGAAGATGTAACACCTAAGGATATAGAGGATAAATTAAGTGTTTCATCTGCAAGAATTGCAAGAGTTTTAAATCAATTAGAAGAGAAAAAATTAGTTGAAAGAACTAAAAGTTTAAATGATAAAAGAAAAACTATTGTTGTTTTAACTGAAGAAGGAAAAGAAATTGCTTTAAAGCATAGATGTGATATGTATAATTTTTTTGATTTGATGTTAAAAAATATAACTGATGAAGAAAAAGATGAATTCATATTCTTAATGGAAAAGATGGTTAATAATATTAAAGGAGGAAATAATAATGCTTAGATTATATAAAAAATTATCTAAAAAAGATTTTTTATTTGTCTTTTTAATTGTTGGATTAACTATATTACAGGTTTATTTAACAATGACCTTAGTAGATTATGTCCAAGGAATTATTAAGGCAATTACATTAGTAAATTACCATAATAATCCAGCTGATATATCTAAAGATGTTGCTTTATTTTTAGAGACTATTGGTGGCTGGGATAATTTAAAAGAAGAGGCACTTATTTTAGCAGGCCTACCTAATGAAATGATTAGTCAGGTTATGTCCATTAAAAATGCAACTCAAGCAGATATTTGGTTTAATGGTGGAATGATGGTTGCTGTTGCAACAGCATCAATGGGTGTTCAAGCAATCATATCTATTTTAGCAAGCTTTGTTGCTGCTGATTTATCAACTAATATTAGAACAAGCTTATATCGTAAGGTTGAAGATTTTTCTTTAGAAGAAATAGATAAATTCTCAACTGCATCTTTAATTACAAGAACAACTAACGATATTCAACAAATTCAAATGGCTAATTTATTTACTATGAGAATGATTTTCCAAGCCCCTGTAACTGCTATTTGGGCTTTATGCAAATTCCATAGTGCTGCATCTGAATTGACTATTGCAACTGTTATTACTTTATTAATTTTAATTGTAATTATTGCTATTATTATGCTTGTTGCAATTCCTAAATTTAAGGTTATGCAAAAGCTTACTGATAATTTAAATGGTGTAATGAGAGATAACTTAACTGGTATTAGAATTGTTAGAGCTTTTAATGCTGAAAATTATCAAGAAAATAAATTTGAAAAAGCTAATTTAGTTTTTACAAAAACTCAATTATTTACAGGTAGAGTTATGGCTCTTTTATCACCTATGATGATGATTATAATGAATGCTTTGACTTTAACTATTTATTTAATTGGTTCTAATTTAATTAACGCAGGAAAAATTGATTATGCTGGTGTAACAGCATCTACAATGCTTGGTACTCAATTAATTATGGCCTTTGTAATGCTTATGCTTTTATTCATGATGTGGCCTAGAGCGTTAGTTGGTGCTCAAAGAATTAATGAGGTTTTAGATACAGAAAGTAAAATTATAGATTCGGCTAATCCAGTTCAATTTAAAGAAGAAGGTACTATTGAATTTAAAAATGTTTCATTTAAATATCCTAATGGTGAAAATAATGTAATTAATGATATATCATTTAAGGTTAATAAGGGTGAAACATTAGCTATTATTGGTGCTACATCAGCTGGTAAAACATCCTTAGTTAATTTAATCGCAAGACTTTATGATACAACAGAAGGTGAAGTGTTAGTTGATGGTGTTAATGTTAAAGATGTTAAGCAGCATGATTTAAGAGAAAAAATAGGATTTGTTCCTCAAAAGGGCTTCTTATTTAATGGAACTATTAAGGAAAATATTTGTTTTGGTTCTGATGTTATAAATGATGATGAGGTTATAAAGGCTGCAAATGTTGCCTGTGTATCTGATTTTATTCAAACAATTGATAATGGCTATGATTTTGTAATTTCTCAATCTGGTAAGAATGTATCTGGTGGTCAACGTCAAAGATTATGTATTGCAAGAGCTATTTATAAAAATCCTCAAATATATATTTTTGATGATTCATTTAGTGCATTAGATTATAAGACTGATAAGGCCTTAAGAGAAAATTTAAAGAATATGGAAAATAATTCAACTAAAATAATTGTTGCCCAAAGAATTGGTACAATTATGGATGCTGATAAAATCATTGTTTTAGATGGTGGTAAAATGGTTGGATTTGGTAAGCATGAGGAATTATTAAAGAGCTGTGCTATTTATAAAGAAATTGCTTTATCACAATTATCAGAAAAGGAGTTGGGATTATAATGATGAGAATGAAAAATAAGCCTATGAAGAAAAAGGCTTCAAAAGAAGATATTAAAAAGCTAATTAAATCATTAAAGCCTTATTTTATTTTCATAATTATTGCCATGGTATTTATTGTTACATCTGTAACATTAAGTATTTTAGCTCCTCAATATCTATCTGATTTAACAAATGAAATGGCAAATAATGCTATATCAAAAACTATAGATATGGATAAGATTTGGCATATTGCGATTATTTTAATTACCTTCTATTCAATTATTGCTTTATGTTCTTTTGCATCAGGCTTAATTATGAATAGAGTTACTCAAAGCTATGGTAAAAATTTAAGAAAAGAAATATCAGAAAAAATTAATAGAATGCCACTTAAGTATTTCGATGGTCATCCATATGGTGATACATTATCTATTGTTACAAATGATGTTGATACAATTACTCAATCATTACAACAATCAGTTACTACATTATTACAATCAGTAACTACCTTAATTGGTGTTTTAATTGCCATGTTTATTACAAATCGGATTATGGCATTAACTGTTTTAGCTTCACTTCCTTTAATGATTTTAAATATTGGATTTATCACAAAGCTTGCAGTACCTCAATTTATGAAGCGTCAAAAGGTTACTGGTGCTGTAAATGGTGTTGTTGAAGAAAACTTTTCTGGTACAACTGTAATAAAATTGTTTAATGCTGAAAACAGAAGACAAAACCAATTTGAAGAACAAAATGAAAAGCTTCATAAGGCTATGATTAAAGCTCAAATCTTTGGTGGATTTATGCAACCTATTATGTCATTTATTTCTTATGTTGCATATGCTGCAGTATTTATTGTTGGTGGTTTATTGATGGCTAATGGTAATATTATTACTTATGGTACTATTACAGCATTTATGATTTATGTTAATTTATTCCAGTCACCTTTATCACAAATTGCTCAATCAATGAATACTATTCAAATGGCTGCTGCTGCATCTACTAGAGTATTTGGATTCTTAGATGAGGCTGAAGAAATTGATGATTCAAATATTCCTTATCAATTAATATCTAAGGATATGAATAATGTAAAGGGTCATGTTGAATTTAAGAATGTTAAATTTGGTTATTTAGAAGATAAAATTATTATTCCTAATTTTTCTTGTGATGTTAAACCTGGAATGAAGGTTGCTATAGTTGGTCCTACTGGAGCTGGTAAAACAACATTAGTTAATTTATTAATGAGATTTTATGAATTAAATGATGGTGATATTTTAATTGATGGTGTATCAATTAAATCAATGAGTAAGCATGAATTAAGATCAATCTTCGGTATGGTTTTACAGGATTCTTGGATTTTTGATGGCACTATAAAAGAAAATATTTGTTATTCAAAAGAAAACATAACAGAAGAAGAATTAAAAAATGCTTTAGATGAAGCTTGCTTATCAAATTATGTTTCTACATTACATGATGGTGTAAATACAGTTTTAAAGGGTGAAGGCTCTTTATCTCAAGGCCAAAGACAATTAATTACAATTGCTAGAGCCTTAATTGAAAATGCTCCTTTATTAATATTAGATGAGGCAACATCTAATGTTGATACAAGAACTGAAATATTAATTCAAAATGCAATGGATAACCTAACTAAGGGTAGAACATCATTTGTTATTGCTCATAGATTATCAACAATTAAAAATGCTGATTTAATATTAGTATTAAAGGATGGCAATATTGTTGAGCAAGGTAATCATGATTATTTAATGAGCATTAATGGCTTTTATTCTAATTTATATAATTCTCAATTTGTTGAAGGAGAAGAGATTTAATAAAAATTCGGGCACAATTTTTAATGGATTGTGCTTTTTTCTTGTAAAAAAATATAAAAATGGTATTATGTATTTGTTTGTTTAAAATATTAATATGTTATTGAAAGTTATAAATATTTTTTATAATTGTTATAAAAACAAACTTAATAATAATTATGTGTTATAATATGTTATCAGGTAAATAACCTGATTTAGAAATGGAATGATTTATATGATAGAAGATATTTTATTTGAAAAATTTGAACAATATGACACAATCATAATTCATAGACATGAACGACCTGACTTAGATGCTTTAGGAAGTCAATTAGGATTAAAGCTTACTTTAAAAAATAAATTTCCTAATAAGAATATTTATGCTGTAGGTGACCCATCAAGACGTTATAATTTTATTGGAAGCATGGATTTAATTGATGATTCTAAATTTGTTAACGCCTTATGTATAATTGTTGATGTTGCTGTAGCAAATATGGTATCAGACCAAAGATATAAAATGGCTAAAGAAGTATTTGTTATTGATCATCATAATAATCAATGTGATATTACAGCAAATTGGATTTGTGATAATAAAAGAATTGCTGCAGCTGAATTAATAACTGATTTATTAATTAAGCATAATTATTTTATTCCAAGTGATGCTGCAACTGCTCTTTATGGAGGTATTGTTACTGATTCAGGAAGATTCCAATATGGCTATTCATCTTCAGTATTTAATGTTGCTTCACATTTAGTAAAGAGTGGTGCTAATCCTAAATATATATATGATAATATATATGTTGAAACTCAAGCTGAAAGAGATATGAAGCTATATTTCCAAAACCAAATTAAATTTAAAGATGGTGTATCTTATATTAAAAGTGGTGATGAGGTATTTAAAAAATTCCATGTTGAATTCCAAGATATCTCAAGAGGTATGGTTAATATAATGGCTGGTGTTTTAGAAACTGAAATATGGTGTAATTTTACTTATGATGTAACTAAAGATGCAGTTATTGGTGAATTTAGATCTAGAAGTATTCCTATTGTTGATGTTGCTAAAAAATATGGCGGTGGTGGTCATTTACTTGCCTGTGGTGCAACATTAAAGGATTTTGATGAGGCTGATTTAGTAATTAATGATTTTATTGAATTAATTAAAGCTTCACAGCATGAAGATGAAGGTGAATAAAAATGATTGGTAAGATTCATTCATTTTTTGCTGGTGGTACAGTTGATGGACCTGGTATAAGATATGTAATATTTTTAAAGGGTTGCCCTTTAAGATGCTTATATTGCCATAATCCAGATACATGGACTCAGGATAATGCACTTTTATATAGTGTAGATGATGTTATTAAGGATGCTTTAAAATATAGAGGATATTTTGCTAATGGTGGTGGTGTTACTGTATCAGGTGGTGAACCATTATTACAAATTGATTTTTTAATTGAATTATTTAAAAAATTAAAATCTTATAATATCCATACAGCTTGCGATACATCAGGCGTTATATTTGATAGTAGTAATGAAGAGCTTATGGCTAAATTTAATGAGCTTATTAAATATACTGATTTATTCGTATTAGATATTAAGCATATTAATAATGAAGAACATATTAAATTAACTGGAAAGCCTAATAAAAATATTTTAGAATTTGCTAAATATTTATCAGATAATGATAAGCATATGTGGATAAGACATGTGCTTGTACCTGGTATTACCTTAAATGATTTATATTTAAAGGAGACTAAAGATTTTATTGATACGCTTAAAACAGTTGATAAGGTTGAGGTTTTACCTTATCATACAATGGGAATTGTAAAATATGAAAACCTAGGCATACCTTATCGTTTAAGTGGAGTTGATGCTCCAACTAAAGAAGAGGTAAGACATGCAAAAGAAATTTTAGGAGTAATAAAAAAATGAAATTAACTAATGAAAACTTTTTAAAAGAATTAAAGGGAGTTAGTGTAATTGAGGTTTCTGGTGAATCATGTGCTAATTGTTTAACTTTGATGCCTATCTTAAATAAATTGATAAGCCAAAGAAATGATTGTGTGCTTCATCATATTGAAGCTAGTGAAGATTCTATGGAGATTATAGAAGCGTTTGATATTCAAGCTGTTCCTACTATTTTAGTAATGAAGGATGATTATATTGTTGCAAGATGCAGAGGCTTTCAACCTGAAGAAATTTTAGAAATATGGCTTGATGATAAGATTAATGATGCTAAAAAACTTCTTAATTAAGAATAATTCTTAAATAAAAATCACGAATTTTGTTGATTAAGTAAAGTTATTAGTATATAATATGGTGTGCGTAAATAATAATTTTATTATTTATCGCTTATATTAAGAGATTTATTTTGAAAAGAAAGAGGAATTTAAGATGTACAACGAGGCATGGGAAGGATTTGTTCCTGGTAAGTGGAGTAATGACGAAATTAATGTTCGTGACTTTATCCAAAGAAACTACACTCCTTATGAAGGAGATGCAAGCTTTTTAGCTGGACCAACAGAAAGAACAAAAAAATTATGGGATATCATTCTTGATTTATCTAAGAAAGAAAGAGAAGCAGGTGGCGTTTTAGATGCTGATACTGATATTATCGCAACTTTAACTAGCCATGCACCTGGATACTTAGATAAGGACTTAGAACAAATTGTAGGTTTACAAACAGATAAGCCTTTCAAGCGTTCATTACAACCATTTGGTGGTATTCGTATGGCTGAACAAGCTTGCGAAATGTATGGCTATCAAGTAAGTGATAGAGTAAAAGATATTTTTAAATACAGAAAAACTCATAATGATGGTGTTTTTGATGTTTATACTCCAGAAATGAGAGCTGCTAGAACTGCTCACATTTTAACAGGTTTACCTGATACTTATGGTAGAGGTCGTATCGTAGGAGATTATAGAAGAATTGCTTTATATGGTGTTGATTTTCTAATCGCTAAAAAGGAAGAAGATAAGTCATTAATTGATGGCGAAATGACACCTGATAAGGTTAGAGATAGAGAAGAAATTGCTGAACAAGTTAAAGCATTAAAGGCTTTAAAGCAAATGGCAGCTTCATATGGTTATGATATTTCTAAACCAGCAAAAACTGCTAAAGAAGCAATTCAATTCTTATATTTTGGTTATTTAGGAGCTGTTAAAGACCAAAATGGTGCTGCTATGTCAATTGGTAGAAACTCAACATTCTTAGATATCTATATTGATAGAGATTTAAGAAATGGTTTAATTACTGAATCAGAAGCACAAGAATTAATGGATCACTTCATTATGAAGTTAAGAATTGTAAAATTCATGAGAATCCAATCTTACAATGAATTATTCTCAGGAGACCCAACTTGGGTTACTGAATCTATCGGTGGTATGGGTACTGATGGTAGAACATTAGTTACAAAGAACTCTTTCCGTGTTTTACATACTTTAGATAATTTAGGACCTGCACCAGAACCAAACTTAACAGTTTTATGGGCTAAGAGATTACCTATTAACTTCAAGAAGTTCTGTGCTGATATTTCTATTAGAACATCATCTATTCAATATGAATCAGATGAATTAATGAGACCTATTATGGGTGATGATTACTGTATCGCTTGTTGCGTTTCTTCAATGAGACAAGGTAAGGATATGCAATTCTTTGGTGCTCGTGCTAACCTAGCAAAAGCATTATTATATGCTATGAATGGTGGTAGAGATGAATTAACAAAGGATAAGGTAACTGGTAAGCCTCTTCAAGTTGGTCCTACATTTGAACCAATTAGATCAAATGAACCATTAGTATTTGAAGATGTTAAACAAAAATATGTTCAAATGATGGAATGGTTAGCAGGTTTATATGTTAATACATTAAACACTATTCACTATATGCATGATAAGTATGCATATGAAGCTATCGAAATGGCTTTACATGATACTAATGTACATAGATATTTCGCTACAGGTATCGCAGGTTTATCTTGTGCTGTAGACTCATTATCAGCTATTAAATATGCAAAGGTTACTCCAATCAGAGATGAATTTGGTATGATCGTTGATTTCAAGACTGAAGGAGATTTCCCTAAGTATGGTAACAACGATGATAGAGTAGATGAAATTGCTGTTTGGTTAGTTAAGACATTCATGAACATGATTAAGAAGCACTATACATATAGAAATTCTGAACCAACAATGTCAATCTTAACTATTACATCTAACGTTGTATATGGTAAGAAGACTGGTAATACACCAGATGGAAGAAAAGCAGGAGAACCACTTGCTCCAGGTGCAAACCCAATGCATGGTAGAGATTCTCATGGTGCTTTAGCATCACTTGAATCAGTTGCTAAGCTTCCATATGAATATTCAAGAGATGGTATTTCTAATACATTCTCAATTACACCTAATTCATTAGGTAAGGATGAAGACTAATTTAAATAGGAGGATATTAAATATGTCAGAACAAAGAGTTGAAAATCTAGTTCAAATGCTAGACACTTATGTATCAGATGGTGGTTATCACCTAAACGTTAATGTTTTCAATCGTGAAACATTATTAGATGCTCAAAAGCATCCTGAAAAGTATCCACAATTAACAATCAGAGTTTCTGGTTATGCTGTAAACTTCATTAAGCTAACTAAGGAACAACAAGATGATGTTATTAGTCGTACAATTCATGAATCTTTATAATTAAGATATTAAAGGCCATTTTATGGCCTTTTTCTTTTTATACAATTTATTGTGCAATTATATTGCGTAAAACGTTTTTATCTTTAATTATATAATTAAAGTGCTATAATATTCTATGCTTTTATAAAGGATGATTTAATATGAAAAGAAACGTTAATATGACAGAGGGAAACCTTTTTAAAAATATAATAGTTTTTTCATTGCCTATTATTTTATCAGGTGTTTTACAATTACTTTACAATGCCTGTGATTTAATAGTTTGTAGAATGTTTGGACCAGAGCATTCTACAGCAGCAATATCAAGTACAAATTCATTAATTAATCTAATTGTTAATTTATTTTTAGGATTATCAGTTGGTGCTAATGTATTAATGAGTAGATGTGTTGGAATGAAGGATAAGGAAAAAGGACAAAGAGTTGTTTATACTTCAATGATTTTTTCTTTAGTCTTTGGTTTTATTGTTGGAATATTTGGCTTTTTTACTGCTGGTTACTTTTTAAAGCTAATGGGTACAACAGAAGATGTAATTAGTATGTCTACCTCATATTTAAGGATTTATATGCTAGGCCTTCCTTTTTCCATGATATATAATTATGGAGCAGCTCTTTTTAGAGCAACAGGAGATACAAGACGTCCTTTTATATTTTTAGCAATATCAGGTATTATTAATGTTTTTTTAAATTTATTATTTGTTATTTCATTTAAAATGGGTGTACCTGGTGTTGCCTGGTCAACAATTATATCTCAAGGTGTTTCAGCATTATTAATTGTTTTAGCATTATTAAATTCTAAAGGATTTTTTGAATTTAAATTTAAAAATATTAGATTTTATAAAAAAGAAGCAATTGATATTGTAAGAATTGGTCTTCCTGCAGGACTTCAAGGTGCAATATTTTCATTTTCAAATGTCTTAATTCAATCAAGTATTAATTCATTAGGAACTGATGTTGTTGATGGAAGTGGTGCATCATCAAGCCTAGAAGGATTTATTTATACAGCAATGAATTCTGTTGCTCAAGCATGCGTTTCATTTGTTGCTGCAAATTATGGTGCAAGAAAAAGAGAAAATATTAAAAAGTCAATTTATTATTCATTGCTATTAGTATTAATTATGAATTTTATTGTAGGCGGAATAATATTACTTTTAAAGAATCAATTATTAGGATTATATGTTAGAACTGATGCAGCAATTGAAGCTGGTTCAAAAAGATTAATAATTATTGCAGTAACATATTTTTTATGTGGATTTATGGATACAATGGCATTTGCTTTAAGAGGAATAGGATATTCATTTGTACCAATGATTGTATCATTAATAGGTTCTTGTGTTTTAAGAATAATTTGGATATATACATTCTTTAGAATTGATGCTTTACACAATATAGAAGGACTAGTTTATTCATATCCAATTTCTTGGATAATAACAACAGCTGTTCATACTATAATGTTTATTGTATTATTTAGAAGAATTAAATTTGATGAAATGGAGCTTAAATAGCTCTATTTTTATTTTTTTAAAAAATTGGTCTTTCTTTTTTTGTTTCTATGTTATATACTTATAGCGTATTTTAAAAAACAGAGTAGCAAAATCGCGTTAAGTGTCATACCACGGGATGTTGGGTATGAACGAACACTATAGTGGCGGTGGTTTTGCGCGTCCGCTGTAAAGATTTATTTTTATAAGTGGGCACTCTAATTATTGGAGGCCTTTTTATTATGGAAAATTTGGAAGAAAAACAAGAATTATCAAAATTTAAGAAGTATTTATTATGCTTAAAAAAAGGATGGTTAATTATTGTAATATTAACAATAATTGGTATTTTATCAGGATTAATTATTGCTGATAAAACATATCATAAAAAATATGAAGAAGTAACCTATTCTGTTTTAAATTTTAGATATAAAACAAATGTAGATATTAATTATAATGAAATAATTTCAAAATCTAATATCAAAAGAGCTAAAAAGCTAACTAAAAGTTTAGAAACTGGAAGCAAAATAACTACATATCAATATGTAGATATTAAAAATATAAAAATTGAAAATAACAATGATCATTATACTATTTATGCTAATTTTGAAGCATTTAATGTATCAAAGGAAGGAACTTATTCTGATGTTGCTGCAAAAGGCTTTTTAAAGCATTTAACACTATTAGTGTTAATTAGTGATGAAGAAATAGAAGAATATAATAATTCAGATATAAAAGGTCATTCTGTTTTTGATAATTTTGATAATGATTATTATAAAGCAAATTCATTAGATGATACTGGTGCATTAAAAATCTTATATTCAAATCCTGATGCTATTAAATTGAATAAAGATTTAAAAATTCGTTATTATTCAATTTGGATTTCATCATCTTTTGGATTTATGCTATTAGTATCTTTAATATTTATTTATATTTATATTGATAAATTAAATTTAAATGTTAAAAAAGAATATGATAATAAAACACTATATCGTCATCCATTCCATTTGAAGTTTTTTGCTGATTCAAAAAAAGCTTTTTCTAATGTTAAAAGCTTAACTTTAATGGCGATATTACTTGCTGCTGTTTTAGTTTGTAAATTTATTCCTATTCCATCTGGCTTTGGTGAATTGGGGCTTGGCTTTTCATATTTGTTCTTATCAACAGCATCAATGATATTTGGACCAATTCCATCTTTAGCAATTGGGGCATTATCAGATATTTTAGGTTATTTAATTAGACCTGAAGGTGATTTTTTCATTGGTTATACAATTCAAGCAATGCTTGCATGCTTTACATATGCTTTATGCTTCCATAAAACATATATAACATTTACAAGATGCTTAATTGCAAGAGTAATAGTAAATTTTTTCTGTAATGTTATTATTGGTTCTATATCAAGAGCAATTATGCTAGGCTTAGGATATGATGCATTTATGACTTATGTTTTAACTATATCATTACCTAAAAATATAATTTATCTTTTACCTCAATCATTATTGTTATTTACTGTGCTTAAGGCTTTAGCAAATCCTCTTTATCATATGGATTTGATTGATGAGAAGGTTAAAGCTAATTTTTCGTTTTTTTAATTTATAAATAATATTGTATTATTTATATAAAAATTGTATAATTTATATGTCATAAAGAGAGGGGAAGAGACAAGCTCAATGATCCCTCAGCAACCTGCAATATGCAAGGTGCTAATGCTTGATAGATGACTAGATATGAAAATTTGGCCATCTTATGATGGCTTTTATTTTTGAAAGGAAGATTTTATGCTAAAGAATTATTCATCATTTACTAAAAAAGAAATAATAAATGCCTTTTTTAAGCTACAATTAAGGTTATGGTTAATCCTTGTTTTAGTTTTAGTTGGTATTGCATATGTTTCATATGGAATTTATACAATAGTTATTGTTGAAGTAAATTTCGTTTTCTTATTTGCAGGAATAAGCTTTTTAACGATTGCGATTGCTTTAGCTATAATCCCTTATGTTTTAGCTTATAAGGCTAATAAAGAGGTTTCTGATATCGAATATGAATTAGTATTTTATGATGATTATTTTGATATTAAAATAAAAAAGGGATTAGAATTAAAAGAATCTTCAATTGAATATAAAAACATCTTAAAAAAGGTAAGAAAAGGAGATATTTTTTATATTTATATTAATAGAAATCAAGCTATATTATTAAAGCTTTCAAGCTTTAATGAAAATGACAAAGAGTCTTTTTTAAATTTAATGAAAGGAATTTAAAAATATGATTGCAGAAGTAATCGTTGATATATTAAATAAACAAGTTAATAGAAGCTTCGATTACTTAGTACCTTCTCATTTAGAAAAGATTATTAAGGTTGGATTTAGAGTTAATGTTCCTTTTGGAAAAACAAATAGAGTTGGATTTGTAGTCGGATTAAAGGATTCTACTCTTTATGCTAAGGGATTAAGAACAATATCTGATATTATTGATATTTATCCGCTTTTGAATTTAGAATTTATTGAGCTTGCAAAATATATTGCAACTAACAATTTTTCTTTTTATGCAACCGCATTAGAAACAATGATTCCAAGTGCTTTAAAGATTAAATATAAAAAGGTTGCTAGATTAAATACTTCAAACCCAAGTATTGAATTAAAAGATATTTTTAGAAGAAAAGAAATAAATTTAGATTCATTAGATAATGATAAATTAAAAATAATTTATGATGAGGCATCAAAAGAAAATGTTATATTAGATACTATTTTAAAGAAAAAGAAGGATTCTAATATAGTAAAATTTGTTAAATTGATTGATGATGCTAAGGCAACAAGTAAAAAAGGAAAGATGCTATTAGATTATTTAGTTGAATTTGATGATTTAATAGAATTAGATTTATTAACATCTGATATGGGATATTCAAAGGATGTTATTCAAACCCTAGAAAAAAATGGGGCAATTTCTATTGTTGAAAAAGAAATTATAGAAGAAAAAAATGATATTGAATATCAAGATATTAGACATGATTTAAATAAATATCAACAAAACGCTATTGAAAAAATAGATCTTTCATATCATGATACATATTTAATTCATGGTATAACAGGCTCTGGTAAAACAGAAGTTTATATGGAATTAATTGAAAAGGCAATTAATAATGGCAAGGATGCTATTATGCTTGTTCCTGAAATATCCTTAACCCCTCAAATTACAGCTTTATTTAAGGCTAGATTTAAATCTAATATTGCAATTTTGCATTCAAGATTAAAAACATTAGAGCGTTATAATGAATGGAAAAGAATTTATAATGGTGATGTTCATATTGTTGTAGGTGCAAGATCAGCCATTTTTGCTCCTTTAAATAAATTAGGTGTAATTATAATTGATGAGGAGCATGAGGCATCCTATAATCAATTAAATAATCCTAAATATAAAGCAATCGATATTGCGATAAAAAGAGGAGAAAATCATAACTGTCCTGTTGTTTTAGGTTCTGCAACCCCTAGAATAAGTGATTATTATAAGGCCTTAGAGGGTGAATATAATTTAATAACTTTACCTGAAAGAACTAATAAAAAGCCTTTGCCTAAGGCTAAGGTAATTAATATGGCAGATGAATTAAGGCATGGTAATAAATCTGTTTTATCAAAAGATTTACAGGAGGCCTTAAAGAAAAGATATAAAAATGGTGAGCAATCTATTTTATTTTTAAATAGAAGAGGCTATTCATCATTTGTTATGTGTAGAAATTGTGGTGAGGCAATTAAATGTCCTCATTGTGATGTTGCTTTAACATATCATTCAAGAACTCAAAGCTTAAAATGCCATTATTGTGGCTTTGAACGTCCTAATGTTAGTCGATGTGAGGAATGTGGTTCTGATAAAATTAGATTTGTTGGTTCTGGTACTGAAAAGATTGCTGAGGCAGCAAGCTTATTAATTCCTGAGGCAAAAATAATTAGATTAGATTTAGATACAACATCTAAGCTTATTGATTATGAGGAAGCTTTCAATAAATTTAAAAATAAGGAAGCTGATATTTTAGTTGGTACTCAAATGATAACTAAGGGTCTTGATTTTGAAAATGTTACTTTAGTTGGAGTTGTTAATGCTGATTTAGCTTTAAATTATCCTTTATTTGATGCATGTGAGGTTGCTTATGATTTAATAGAACAGGTATCAGGAAGAGCTGGTCGTTCTAATTTAGAAGGTGAGGTAATTATCCAAACCTATAAGCCAAATCATTATGTTATTGAAACAGTTAAAAATCATGATTATGATGGATTTTATAATATTGAAATTAGAAATAGAAGATTATCAAGCCTTCCTCCTTTTTCTAATTTAGTTGAAATAGCTGTTTCATCTAAGGATTGTAATTTATGCTTTAATGAAGCTAAAACAATTGTTACAAATTTAAAGAATGTTTCTTCAAATTCAATTGTTTTAGGACCTGCAGAAGATTTTATATTTAAAAAGAATGATGTTTTTACATTTAAAATTCAAATTAAAGTATTAGATGATGAGGTTGAGGATAAGATAAGAGAAATTTATCCTTATTATCAATCTAATAAAGATATTAATATATCAATAACAAGGATGTGATTATATTGAAAATTGTTTTTATGGGAACTCCAGAATTTTCTGTTCCAATTTTAAAAGCTTTAAATGAATTATATGAAGTTTCTTTAGTAATTTCTCAACCAAATAGGGTTAAGAAAAAAGGAGTATTTATTGATACACCTGTTGCGGCTTGTGCTAAGGAATTAGGACTTAATTTAATTCAGCCTGAGCATATTAAGGATAATTTAGATTTAGTTATCGGAAAAGGTGATTTATTAGTTACTGCAGCTTATGGACAATATGTTCCATCTAAGATATTAAATTCATTTAAAAAATGTATTAATGTTCATGCATCACTTTTACCTCTTCATAGAGGTGGAGCACCTATTCAAAGATGCTTAATGAATGGTGATAAAAAAACAGGCGTTACAATTATGGAAATGACTAAAAAGCTTGATGCAGGACGCATGTATGCCAAAAAGGAATATGAGATTTTAGATGATGATAATAATGAATCATTATTTAATAAATTATCTATTATTGGTCGTGATTTATTATTGGAAAATATTTTAGATATTTATAATGGTAAAAATGAAGGTGTTCCTCAAAATGAGGATGAAGCTACAGTTTCACCTAATATTTTACCTGAAGAAGAAAAAATAGATTTATCTGATAAAACTATAAATATAATTAATAAAATAAGAGGCCTTGCCATGGAGCCTGGTGCTTATTTATTAGTTGGTGATATTAAATTAAAAATCTTTAAGGCTCATGATATTAATTATCAAGGTAATGAGCCAACAGGATATGTATTAGAAACTAAGAAAAAAATAGTTATTAAAACAAGCGATAGTGCAATTGAACTTGATTTAGTTTTATATCCTGGAAAAAAGATTTTATCTGGTAAGGATTTTTCAAATGGACAGAAGTTATTTATAAAGGATAGCCTATTAAAATAGGGGCAAATATGTTAAAATAATTATTTGGAAGGAGTTGTTAATTTGAAATTAATAGATAAAATTAAATCAAAAATTAAGAATAACGCTCTTTTCGATAAATGGTTTTCATTTGAAAGTGGAATAGATATTACAAATGATAATCAGGTATTATATAGAAAGAATGTAGTTATTAAAAATATTATTTTCTTTTCTAACTTACTTTATACTTTGATTTTTTCTATTGTATCTATTTCAGAACCTTCAAACTGGCTATTAACAGTTATTTTATTCCCAGTAACATTTGTTGTTAACTTATCCTTAAAGAATTTAATTCGTAAGGGTCCTGAGGATAAAATGAGTCAAAACATAGCGATGTATGTATCTTGTTTATATATGTTCTTATCATCTGTTTTAATTTATATTAAATTAAAATATGGTCAGTCAGCATATTTGATGGAAACAGGTTACATTCTAATTTATTATTCTTTAGCAGTTTGTGCCTTTTATCAGGATAAAAAAATGCTAAAGAATATTAGTATTTGGGTTTTAATTTTAGTTACAATCCTTCATTTTACAGTTACATATTCTTTAATTAATACAGATGTTGCAACTGACGTAAGTAAAATACCAGCATTATTTACTGGTGAAGCAATGAAGGATATAATTATTAGAACCTTATTATTACTATTATTTATGCTTGTTTTATATGTTAATGTTTCAATGGTTAATTTCATGCAGGATGAAAGAAAGCGTGAATTAATAAAAAGAAGAGAGGTTCAAGAGGATTTCACTAAGGTTGTCACAGAAATATTTGATGTTACTTTAGCTAATAATGATATTTCTGAGGATGATAGAAAAGAAGCTGTTGTTTTATCAACAATGGTTAAAAAGCTTGCTTCCTTATCTAATTTAAAGCCTGAGGAAGCTAACGAGGTTTATGAATTTTCAAAAATTCATATTGAAAAAACTGTAAATTTTAAAGGTGATGAATATTCAAATGAGGATGAAAAGTTTGAAGCCTTAAGAAAGGAAACTGAATTAGGTTCTAAGCTTATCGCAAGAATTCATTTAAAGCGCGAATGTGAAGAATTAATTAGATCTACATTTGAAGCATCAACATCTCCAGCATTTATTGATAAGGTAAGAGAATCATTAAGAGGTGATTCTTATTCTCAAATTATTTTAATTTGTGATTTATATGTTACAATGCGTAGCTTTAAATCATATAAGAGAGCTTACAATCATAAAATAACTATGGAGTATTTTGAAAATCATTTTAAAATTTATTTTGATCAAGATATTTTTGATAGATTTATGAAGTTCAATACGGATTTTGAAGAAATATATCAAGAGATTTAAGGAGAATTAATATGGATTATGTTTATAAACCAGAGGGAGTATGTTCCCAATTAATTAGGTTTAGTATAGAAGATGGTAAAATGCATAATGTTTCTTTTGAAAGAGGTTGTCCTGGTAATTTAAAGGCAATTTCTAAATTAGTAGAAGGAATGGATGCAGCTAAGGTTGTTAGTATTTTAGAAGGCAATACTTGTGGTATTAAAAAAACAAGTTGTGCCGATCAATTAGCAAAAGCAATAAAGGAGAAATTATAATGAGAAAGTTTTTTACTTCAGAATCAGTGACTGAAGGTCACCCAGATAAAATTGCAGACCAAATTAGTGATGCAATATTAGATGATATTTTAGCAAACGATCCAAATGGTAGAGTTGCTTGTGAAACAATTTGTACAACAGGTATGGTTATGGTTTTTGGTGAAATCACAACTAACCATTATGTTGATGTTCAAAAAATAGTAAGAGATACTGTAACTGAAATTGGTTATGTTAGAGGTAAATTCGGCTTTGATGCTGAAAATTTAGCTGTACTTTGTGCAATTGATCCTCAATCACCAGATATCGCTATGGGCGTTGATGAAAAGGATGATCATGAGCAAGGAGCAGGAGACCAAGGTATTATGTTTGGCTATGCTTGTGATGAAACAGAAGTTTATATGCCTTTAGCAATTACTTTAGCTCATAAGCTTGCAAAAAGATTAACTGATGTTAGAAAAGATGGTACTTTACCTTATTTAAGACCAGATGGAAAAACTCAAGTAACTGTTGAATATGATGATTTTGGTAAGGTATCTAGAATTGATACAATTTTAATTTCATCTCAACATTCACCTGAGGTTGAATTAGAACAACTATCAAAGGATATTAAAAAGTATGTTGTTGATGCAGTTGTACCAGCAAATTTAGTTGATAAGAATACTAAATTCTTATGTAACCCTACAGGAAGATTTGTTGTAGGTGGACCTGCTGGAGATTCTGGTTTAACAGGAAGAAAGATTATTGTTGATACTTATGGTGGAGCTGCTTGCCATGGTGGTGGAGCATTCTCAGGTAAGGACCCATCTAAGGTTGATAGATCAGCATCATATATGGCAAGATATATTGCTAAGAATATTGTTGCTGCAGGATTAGCCAAAAAATGCCAAATCCAATTATCTTATGCAATTGGTGTTGCAGAACCAACATCTGTATTAGTAGATACATTTGGTACTGCAAAGGTTAGTGAGGAATTAATTTCTAATAAGGTTTTAGAATTATTTAAATTAACTCCAAAGGGAATTATTGAATCATTAGATTTAAAGAGACCTATTTATAAGCAAACTGCTGCTTATGGTCATTTTGGAAGAACTGATATTGATCTTCCTTGGGAACACTTAGATAAGGTGGAAGAACTAAAAAAATTATTAAAATAAGTGATGGGAGACACTTTCTATGGATGAGGAATTATTAGAACCGCTTGAGGGCTATAAATCCTATTATAAGGATAAATTTAAAGAGGTTGCTAAAGAATATTTTGACAAATTAAAAGAAGATTCAAAGGTTGATGTTGAAGCTAATATTGAAACTAATAAAAAGCTTAAGGCTAAAAAGGCTGAGCTTGATGCTTTAAAGAAAAGGCTTGATGGTTCAAAGGGAGTAAATACCTTTTTAACTGTTTTATTAATTGGTGGTATAATTTTAGCTGTTGGTTCTATCTTTTTTATGGCAACAGCTGGTTATACAGTATATAAGCTAATTGCTTTAATTTTAGGTATAATTTTTATTGTTATTAGTGTTTTAATAAAAACATTAGTAATGAAGAAAAAGCTTCAAGAATTAAAGGAAAAGGTTAATAAAAAGATAGATGAATGTAATCTTTTAATCAATGAAGCTAAAAAGCAAATGGCTCCATTAAATGCTTTATTTGATTGGAATATTCCAGTCATTTTAACTAAAAAAACTATTCCAACATTGGAAATAGACCAATTTTTTGATGCTAAAAAATATGTATATTTAAATCAAAAATATGGTTTAACTAATAATGATAAGAATAGATCAACTGTTTATTGTCAATCAGGTACTATCTTAGGTAATCCTTTCTTAATTTGTAAGGATTATATAACTAGTATGGTAAGAAAAACTTATTCTAATTCAATTACTATTCATTGGACTACAAGAATACATACAAAAGATGGTACAAGAACAATTCATCATTCACAAATTTTAACAGGCTATGTTTACCGGATGGCTCCAAGCTATAGATATTCAACCTATTTAGTTTATGGTAATGAGGCCGCCCCTAAATTAAGCTTTTCAAGATTTCCAACAGATGTTGAGAATATGAATGATAAACAAATTGAAAAATTTGTTAAAAAGGAAGTTAAAAAGCTAGATAAAAAAGAATCTAAATCTTTAACAGATAAAGATCCTAATACAAATTATTCAAGATTTGGTAATGATGAATTTGAAGCAATCTTTGGTGGTACTAATAGAAATAATGATGTTGAATATAATTTATTATTTACCCCTCTTGCTCAATCTAATATTTTAAAGCTTTTAAAGGATAAAGAAAAAATTGGCTATGGCGATGATTTTATATTCGATAAGAGAAAATGCTTAAATTATGTAAAATCAGCTCACTCTCAAGATATTGATTATTCAGCAAAGCCTACTAATTTTATGGGTTATGATATTATAGATATGGAAGATTTCTTCATGGAATATAATTCAGAGTGGTTTAAATCATTTTATTTTGATTTAGCACCTATTTTATCCATTCCTTTATATCAATCACATAAATCAAAGGAATTTATTTATAAAGAAGATATTTTAGCTAATTTATCATCTTATGAATATGAGGTTATGGCTAATGGCTTTGATCCTAAATTATTAAAGCCAGAGGATGCTTGTACACCAAACATTTATAAGACTGAATATATTAAAACTAAAGGTAATACTGATGAATTTAATGTAACTGCTTATGCATATCGTGGTGAAAGAAGAGTTACATATGTTACTAAATTAGGTGGAGATGGACACTTACATACTATTCCTGTTCGTTGGATTGAATATTTCCCTGTTGAAAAGGAAACTAAGATGTCTATTAATAAAAATAATCAATCTAGATATGAATTTAATTCAGCTGACCATTCTAAACTTGCTAATTTAAATACTCATTTTGAAAGAGGCTTAATTGGTATTTTAGGATATCAAGCAATGTTTGATGCTGATGAGGCTATAGGAAGCACAGTTGTTAAAGAAGAAGGATTTAATTTAGAAAAGACTATTGCTGATTTAGAGCGTGAATTAGATAGAATAGATAATAATCAAGGAACTGATGAAGAAGGATTTAGTCCTAATGAGGATGAGCTTCCTAAAGAGGAAAAGGAAGTCTCAGCTGATGATATAGAAACAGCATCTGATTCTAGTGATTCAGATGAATAAAAAATGGTATACATATTTTAAAATATTTGATATAATTAGTTTAAAAGAAAAGGAGTTTTATAATTATGGCTAATGAATTAGATGAAATTAATGACCCTATATTAGAAGAGGGTAGGGATGTAAATGTAATCAACAAAACAGTTGCTGTTAAGACTGGCGTTGGTTCAATTATTTTTGAAGTTTTATTATGGGTTTTAGGTATCATTCCTGGTATCGTATTTACTGTAATGAAGATTCATGCAAGAACTGAATTACAACAAATTCAACAAAAACTTCAACATGATGCTTCTCAAATTGATAACTATATGGAGCAAAGAGTTGTTATTTTAACAAATCTTTCTAAGCTAGTTGAAAAGGCAGTTGATCTTGATAAAGAAACATTTGCAAAGATTGCTGAAGCAAGAAGCGGTAAGATTGTTACTGGTGGTTCTGATGAACAAAGAAATGCTGCTGGTACTCAAATTGAAAACTTTAATGCTAGATTAAATTTAGCAATTGAAGCTTATCCAACTTTACAATCTCATTCTGAAATAAAGGATGCTATTCAACAAAATTCTTATTTACAAAAGGAAATTACAGCTGCAAGAGAAGTTTACAATACTACAGTAAACACTTGGAACTCTAAAATTTTCATTTGGCCTAAGTATGCAATTGTTGCTGCTAAGGCTGGATATACTACACGTATTCCATTTGCTACTTCTCAAGAAATTAAGAAGCAAGCTCGTGGTGTATTCTTCTAAAAATTTTTAAAAAAAGTAAAAAACATCTCTATTATTATAATGGAGGTGTTTTTATTTTGAATTGTTTGATTTGTAAAAGACCATTTTATAAAAAAAGAAGCTTTCTTGATTTATTTAAAGAAGAAAAGGGCTATATTTGTGATTTATGCTATAAAAGATATCCTATAAAAATTACAAATGAATTCTTTAGATTAGAAAATTATAATTGCTTGGTTGTTTCTATTTTTGAATATGAATATAAAATAAATTATAATTATTTTATAGAAGAATATCAAAAAATATATAAAAGATTAGCTAATTTAAATGGTTCTGATGTTTTATTTTTTGATTCTGTTGACCTTACAAACGACTTAGAATTATTAAATATTTATGCTAATCTTTTAGGCAATAATATCATTATTCTTACGTTTAATTTAAGAAAGTAGAAAAGACTATGAAATCGCTTTACTAAAAGCTTGTTTTTTGGTATAATGAAATCAGAAAAGGAGTGATATTTATGAAGATTGAAGTTACAGGAAAGAACGGATTTGTACCTTCAGATGCTAACAAGGAGTATGCTTTAAAAAAGCTAGCCAAGTTACAAAATATACTACCTGATTACGACAATGTTAACGCGAGAGTAGTTTGCAAAGTTTATAAGGAGTACAATAAGGTTGAGGTTACTATTCCTTCAAAAAATATTATACTTCGTGCTGAAGTAACAGCTAAGGATGTCTATGCAGCAGTTGATGGCGCTATTGATAAGCTTGTTAAACAAGTTCGACGCTACAATGATCGTGTAAAGGATAAACTTGGTAAAGAAGGTATTAGAAGCCAAGAAGTTAGGGATGAAGATGAAAGAGTTGTTAGAACTAAGAATTTAGATCTAGAACCAATGACAGCTGAAGAAGCAATTGACCAAATGGAAGCATTAGGACATGATTTCTTCGTATATTTAGATAAACAAACAAGAAAAACAAATGTTATTTATTTAAGAGCTGATGGTGGTTATGCTATCATCGAAACAGACCAAAAAAAATAAAATAATTTTATAGAGACTAAGGCATTCATAAGAATGCCTTTTTCTTAGGTCTTTTTTTATTGAAAAATGATTAAAATTATAGTATTATCTTAATTAGAGTTTTTAGAAAGGATAAAATCCTTTAGGATGTTATTTTAATATGGGTTTAAAAAAATTATTTGATTCTGGTTATAAGGAAATGAAGCGTTGCGAAAAGCTTGCTTATAAGATTGAAGCTTTAGATGAAGAAATGCAAAAGCTTTCTGATGATGAGCTTAAAGCAAAGACTCCTTATTTCAAAGAATTATTAAAAAATGGAAAGACACTTGATGATATTTTAGTTGAGGCTTATGCAGTTGCAAGAGAAGCTGCTTATCGTGTTACTGGTATGAAGGCATTCCACGTTCAATTAATTGGTGGTGCTGCAATTCATGGTGGTAATATTGCTGAAATGAAAACAGGTGAAGGTAAAACATTAACAGCTGTATTCCCTGCTTACTTAAATGCTTTAACTGGTAATGGTGTTCATATCGTTACTGTAAACGAATACTTAGCTGGACGTGAAGCTAATGGTCAAATCGGTGAAATTTATAAATTTTTAGGTTTAACTGTTGGTTTAAACTTAAGAGAATTAGACAGACAACAAAAGCGTGAAGCATATTCATGTGATATTATGTATTCAACTAACTCTGAATTAGGCTTTGACTATTTAAGAGATAATATGGTTCCTTCAATTGAAGAGGTTACTCAGGTTAAGGGATTAAATTATGCAATTATCGATGAAACTGACTCTATCTTAATTGATGAAGCTAGAACACCACTTATTATTTCTGGTCCAACAAAGGATGATGGTGGCTTATATGAAAAGGCTGATGCTTTTGTTAAGTCACTTAATGAAGATGATTATGAAATTGATATTGAATCAAAAACAATCACTTTAACTGAATCTGGTGTTGCAAAAGCTGAAAAATTTTTCAAGGTTGATAACATTTACGATTTAGAGCATACTCAAATTGTTCATAGAATTAATAACGCTTTAAGAGCTGTTTATATTTTTGAAGATGGTAAGGAATATGTTGTTCAAGATGGTGAAGTATTAATCGTCGATGAAGCAACAGGTCGTATTTTAAAGGGAAGACAATTCTCTGAAGGCTTACACCAAGCTATTGAAGCTAAAGAAGGCGTTGAAATTAAAAAAGAAGCAATTACTGTTGCCACTATTACTTATCAAAATTTCTTTAGAATGTACAATAAACTATCTGGTATGACAGGTACTGCTAAAACTGAAGAAGAGGAATTTAGAAATATTTATAACATGTATGTTGTTGAGGTTCCAACAAATAGACCTGTTATAAGAATTGATGCACCTGATTTATTATTCTTAACTCCAGAATATAAATTTAAGGCAATGATTGAAGAAATTAAGGTTCGTCATGCAAAAGGTCAACCTATTCTAATTGGTACAGCAAACGTTGAAACATCTGAACTTGTTCATGATATGCTAGTTAAAGAACATCTTCCTCATGAGGTTTTAAATGCTAAAAACCATGAGCGTGAAGCTGAAATCATCGCTAAGGCTGGTGAAATTGGTGCTATCACACTTTCAACTAACATGGCTGGACGTGGTACCGATATTAAGCTTGCACCTGGTGTTGCTGAGCTTGGTGGTTTAGCAGTTTTAGGTACTGAAAGATTTGAAGCAAGACGTATTGATAATCAGTTAAGAGGTCGTGCTGGTCGTCAAGGTGACCCTGGTTATTCAAGATTCTTCATTTCAACAGAAGATGAATTAATTCAAAGATTCGGTGGAGACACATTTAAAAATAGACTTGCTATGTGCATTAGATTAATGTCTGATGGTGATGAATCTAAGCCTTTAGAAAATAAGACATTAACTAAGCTTGTTACAATGGCTCAAACTAAGATTGAAGGTATTAACTTTGATCATCGTAAGAATGTCTTAAAGTATGATGATGTTATTCGTCGTCAAAGAGAAACATTCTATGAGGAACGTCAAGAGGTTATTAAGGCGGAAAACCTAGATGCTTTATTAAAGAAGCTAATGCATTCTGCAATTGAAAATATTATTGAAAATTATATTGAAGAAGGCAAGTTTGATGATGAAAAGGTTGCTAATGATTTCAATACTAAATACTTTAGACCAGGTTTAGTTGATGTTGAAGTTATTAGAAATTATGAAGATGATGAAGATATTATCAATTATTTATGCGATGTAGCTAATAAGGATTTTGATGAAAGAACAAATCAATTCAGAACAAGCTTACAAGAGGTTGTTCCTGCTGAATTATTAAAAGAAGATCCTCTAGTAATTGAAAAGAATGTTCAATTTATGTTAAAGAGAATCATTCTTCCTATTTTAGATAGAAACTGGAGAGAGCATATTGATGATATGGCTGGATTCCGTCAAGGTATCACATTACAAGCTTATGCTCAAAAGGACCCTCTTGAAATGTATCAAAGAGAAGGTTATGAAAAGTTCCAAAGATTAATGAGAAGAATGAATGAAGAAGTAATGGTTACAGCAATGCATACATCACTTCAAGTTAAAAGAAGAGTTGTAGATGAACCTAAGGATGAAGATACAATGAAGGGTCTTCAAACTAACCAAGATTTATCTACAGTTAATAAGGCTCAACCTGTTAAAAATGATCCTAAATTTGTTAATGTAGGACCAAATCAACCATGTCCATGTGGCTCTGGATTAAAATTTAAATTCTGTCATGGAATGAAAAAGTAAAAATCGTCATATAAGATACGATTTTTATTGACAAGGTATAATATATAATTTAAAATTATATTGTAAATGAATAATACTTAAAAAGGGAGTAGAAAACCATTTTGGTATTAATATCGTCAGTACGGTTTTGATCCGGTATTAATTTAAATTTCAAGACTTTTGTTGAAAAACAAAAGTCTTTTCTTTTTATTTATTATTATTTATAATAAAAAATGAGGGGAAAAAGAAAAAAAATGAAAATCAGGGTTTGTGAAAATTGCAGTAAAAAATTTGATTTTGGACAAAAAAATTGTCCATATTGTGGCTCTTTAAAATTTGTTGACTATGAAATTTTAGAAAAAAAGCCAACAAAAAAATGTGCATTCTGTGAAAAAGAATATGATCTAAGCTATAAAAGCTGTCCATATTGTGGTTCAACAAAGGTAGTAAAAGAAGAAGTTTTGCTAAAAGAAGATGAATTAGTAAATGAGAAAATTGATGAAGAAAAAGAAGAAATAAAGGATTTATTTATTGAACCAAAAGGAAAAATATGTGAAGAATGCGGAAATAAATATTCTTCTAATTTAGAAAGCTGTCCATATTGTGGTTCAACTAAATCAACACAATTAAGTGCTCCTTCATCAGATTATGAAAAGAAAGTTAATGAAGAAAGCAAAAAAAGAAGAAAAAGAATAAAAGATAGAAACGATAGAGCCGATTATTTAAAGGGCTTTTATATTGGAACTTCAAGCGATCTTGTTGAGCATAGCATTTTAATGGAAGAGAAAAAAATAAATAAGAAAACTAAAGAAGGAATGAATGATGGTTTTATTTTTGCCTTTGCAATAACTATAGGTGCTATTTTGCTAGGTCTAGTAATAGGATTAATCGAGATTTTGTTAAATAGATAATAAATAAATTAAAGAGATTTTTTTAGATGAAAGAAAATTGAAAAATCTCTTTTTTTATTGGTCTTAAGACTATGTCTTACGTTGACAAAGGCTTGATTTAATCATATAATATTAGGGTAAATGGACATTTTGTCCAAAATAAAAATGAGAGGTAGAATAAAATGAAGAAATTTGATGTATTAAATCGAATCGCTGAATGTGGTGTAGTAGCTGTTGTTCGTGCAAACACTGAAGAAGAAGCTATTAACATTGCAAAGGCATGTACTGATGGTGGTGTAAAGGCAATTGAAGTTACATTTACAGTTCCTGGAGCTGATAATGTAATTAAAGCTTTAAAGAAAGCTATTCCTGCTGATAAGCTAATTGTTGGTGCTGGTTCAGTATTAGATCCTGAAACTGCAAGAGTTGCAATTTTAGCTGGTGCTGAATTTATTGTTGCTCCTTCTTTTTCTGAAGGTGTTGCTAAATTATGTAATAGATATCAAGTACCTTATATTCCAGGAACTCAAACTATTAAAGAAATCGTTACAGCTATGGAAGCTGGTTGCGATGTAATTAAGGTATTCCCTGGCGATATGTTAGGACCTGTATTTATTAAAGACGTTAAGGGACCACTTCCTTATGCTAACTTAATGCCATCTGGTGGTGTTAACTTAGAAAATGCTGGTGAATGGATTAAGAATGGTGCTGTATGCATTTCTTCTGGTTCACATTTAACTGCACCTGCTAAGAAGGGCGATTTAGCTGAAACAGCAAAGAGAGCTAAGCAATATGTTGAAGCAGTTGCTCAAGCTAGAGCTGAAATGGCAAAGAAGTAATACAACAAAGATTTTAAATATACACAAAATCGGAGCGTGAGGTTTATGAAGGAAAAAATTGTAGCATTTGGCGAGATAATGCTAAGACTTTCTACTCCAGATTATTCAACAATTGATCAAACACATTCATTTGTTGTTAATTATGGTGGTGGCGAGGCTAACGTTGCAGTTGCCCTTGCTCATATGGGTCATAAGACATTCTTTATGTCTAAGCTTCCACCTAACCAATTAGGCGATGGTGCAATTACTCATTTAAAGGCAAATGGCGTTGATACTAAATATGTTGTAAGAGGTTCTTCAACAATTGGTATTTACTTTTTAGAAACTGGCTTTGGTGGTAGACCATCAAAGGTAATTTATAACCGTAAGCACTCTGCAATCACTCGTATTCAAGAAGATGAATTTAATTGGGATGAAATCTTTAAGGATGCAACTTGGTTCCATATCTCTGGTATAACTTTAGCATTAGGTGAAAGAGTTAGAAAAGTAGCTTTAAGAGCTGTTAAGGAAGCCAAAAAGCATAATGTAATGGTATCATTCGATTTTAATTATCGTTCTAAATTATGGACTGTTGAAGAAGCAAGACCTGTTTATAAGGAATTTATGAATTATGTAGATGTTGTATTTGCAAGCTTCTATGATGCAAATACAATATTAGAAATTCCTTTAGATGATGATTTTACAGGAACTACTTTATCTGAAAAGAGAAGAAATGTTTTCCCTAAGATGATTAAAAAATATAATTTAAAATATATTTTTGGAACAGATAGAGTTGTTTATTCTGCAACAGAAAATTCTTTAGCTGGTTATTATTTTAAATTAAGTGGTAATGATTTAAGCTGGGAATTAACTGAACCAATTCGTTTCAATATTTATGATAGAATTGGTGGTGGTGATGCCTTTGCATCTGGTGTCATCCATGGATTATTAAAGAATTTTGATGATCCAGCTTATGCT
>JAFXUP010000003.1 GCA_017524905.1 Acholeplasmatales bacterium
ATTTCAAAGATATTAACATTATCCATCTTACGAGCCTTATTATATTTAACAGCATCAATTACACCATTTAATAGGCTTTGTCTCATAACTGCTCTATCTTCAGTCATAGGCATTAAAGGCTTAATTGGATTTTTAACTTCTGCTACATATAATCCTAAATCCTTTTCAGCAATTAAAGAATATGAAATAACCTCATTTAATCCTCTATTTGCTAAAGCATTTCTTAAAATTCTTGTTCTTTGTTGAACATAAGTTAAGCCACCCTTATCAGATGTTTCTGCTAAGGTTGTGGGAATATTATTATAGCCATACATTCTTGCTACATCTTCACAGATATCTTGATATGATGGTTCTAAATCCATTCTTCTTGAAGGAAGAATAATTGTATAAGATCCATCCTTCATCTTCTTATAATCATAAGCTAATCTATTGAAAATATCTTCAATAAATTCTTTTGATAAATCTGTACCTAAAACAGAATTAATCTTTTCTACTGTAACATTTACAGTTTGTAAAGGCATTTCAACCTTAACTTCCTTTGTAATACCCTTATAAACCTTTGCATCACATAAATCAGCCATTAGGCTTGCAGCATAATCTAAAGCACGTTCTACTCTATCATAATCAATTTTTCTTTCAAAACGAGTAGATGATTCACTCTTTAATCCTAATCTTGATGATGTTTTTCTAATTGATAGTGGATCAAAATAAGCTGATTCTAATACAATATTTTTTGTATAGCTTTCAACTTCTGATTCTAAACCACCCATAACACCACCTAAGCATTGAGGTGTTTTACCATCAGTAATAACGATATCAGTTTCTTCTAAATCTCTTTCGATATTATCTAATGTCTTCATCTTTTCGCCCTTATAAGCCTGACGAACTAAGATATTATTTCCTAGCTTATCAGCATCAAATGCGTGAAGTGGTTGACCCATTTCAATTAAAACATAATTTGTAATATCAACTACATTATTGATTGGTCTAATACCTGATGCAATTAATCTTGCTTGCATCCATAATGGAGATTCTTTAATGTTTACTCCTTCAATATATCTTGCACAATACTTATAGCATTTATCTGTATCAATTGTAACCTTAACAGGATTTTCCTTTTCAATTTCTTCTAAATCACCAGTATTAGCAAATACCTTTTGATTTAAAGTAGCACCTAAATCAAATGCTACACCTTCAATTGAAAGTAAATCTGATCTATTAGATGTTAAATCAAGGTCAATTACTGTATCATCAAAGCCTAATGCCTTTAATGGATCACTACCTACCTCTTCATCACCTTCAAAAATATAAATACCATTTTTGAATCTATCAGCTACATATTTTTCTTCAATACCTAATTCTTGTAAAGAGCATAGCATACCATGAGATTCAACGCCTCTAATCTTAGAATCCTTAATCTTGAAATCTCCTGGAAGTACTGCACCTACTAAAGCAACAATAACCTTGATTCCTTTTGTACAGTTTGGTGCACCACAAACAATTTGTAATACATCCTTACCTGTATTTACCTTACATACATGTAGGTGGTCTGAATCAGGATGCATTTCGCATTCTAATACCTCACCAATTACTAAGCCAGTTGCGCTACAAAGCTTTTCATAGCTTTCAATTTCACACATATGGAAGCTTATTTCTTTAAATAATTCTTCATCTGTTATATTATCTAAATTTAGATAATCCTTTAACCAGTTCTTTGAAACCTTCATCTTACTTTACCTCCTTAAATTGATTTAAGAATCTTAAATCATTTGTATAGAAATTTCTAATATCATCAATTCTATACTTAAGCATAGCGATTCTTTCAACGCCGATACCAAAGGCAAAGCCTTGAATTTCATCTGGATTATATCCACACATCTTTAAAACATTATTATTTACCATACCAGCACCTAATACTTCAATCCAGCCAGTATTCTTACATACATTACAGCCCTTACCACCGCATAAGCCACAAGATACATCAACTTCTGTAGATGGCTCAGTAAATGGGAAGAAAGATGGTCTAAGTCTAATTTCTCTTTCCTCACCTAGCATCTTTTTAGCCATTTCAAGTAAAGCGCCCTTTAAATCAGCTAAGGTTACATTCTTACCTAATACTAAGCCTTCACATTGAATGAATTGATGAGAGTGTGTTGCATCATCAGCATCTCTTCTATATACCTTACCTGGACAAATGATTTTAATAGGCTCGCCCTTTTTTTCAAGCATTGTTCTAACCTGAACAGGTGAAGTTTGGCTTCTTAATAATAATTCAGGATTAATATAGAATGTATCTTGCATATCTCTTGCAGGATGTCCTTTAGGTAAATTAAGCTTTTCAAAACAATATTCATCTGTTTCAATTTCAGGTCCTTCAGCTACTGTATAGCCCATTGAAATATATAAATCTTCTAATTCTTGAATTGTTCTATTTAATGGGTGAATAGAACCTGTAGGTACGTTTACACCAGGAAGTGTAACATCTATTGTTTCAGATGCTAATTTTTTATTAATAATAGCATCTTCAATTGCCTTTTTCTTCTTTTCAAATAATTCTTCTAAAGCAACCTTAACAGAATTTGATTTTTGACCTAATTCTTTTTTAGCCTCTTGAGATAATTCTCTCATTGTAGCCATTACTTGGGCAATAGGTCCTTTCTTTCCTAAAAAGTTAGCTTTCTTTTGTTGTAAAGAATTTAGATCAGATACATCTTTTAATTCTTCATCAGCTTGAACAAGCACATTGTCTAGTTCTTTCATTTGATCCATATCATTGTCCTCCTAAAATAAAAAAAGTCCTTAAAAATAAATTTAAGGACGAACAAGCCGTGGTACCACCTTAGTTCTATATATAATATATAGCACTCATTAACCTTTAACGCAGGAATACGGATGTGATTAGCATCTCTCCAAAAGTGAATTCGATTATTAATTATTAAAAGCATTTCACCATAATTGCTTTCTCTCTAAAATAATTAGTTATATAATCTACGGCTTTTATCATCAATTTAAAACATAAATATTTTAAATCATTAAATTGCTAAAGTCAATTGCTTTAATGTAATAAATTCAACGATTTTTAAAACTGTTGAATTAATTTGTTCTGTTCTTGTAATTGTAGCTTCTCCATCACCCTTTTGCACACCATATGATGCAAAATTAGCATGATTACCTCCATCAATTACATATTCATATTTATGCTTTGGCATTTTTATATCTGCTTTAGCATAACTATTTCTATTTAAAACATAATCATTAGAACCATATATAGTTAAACCCCAAAGCTTTTCATTTGAGCTAAAATCCTTAGTTGTATAAGCTCCAAGTAAAATAAATCCTTCAAATCTATCCTGATTATCGCTTAAATATACTGTTGACATTGCACCACCTAAGGAATGTCCTCCTATATAAAAATAATCTACATTATCATGATAATCATTAATTACTTTATTAGCTCCATCAATATTTAAAAATGCAAATCTAAATGGCATTTTAACAATTGCTGCAAAAATATTTAATTTTGCTAAATCATACATTAATTCTCCATAAGCTTTTTCTTCTACCTTAGCACCAGGATAAAAAATGTAACCAGCCTTTGCTTTACCCTCATTAGGCATGAAGGCTATATAATCTTTATTATCTATAACAGTTACATATTCATCTGTTTTTAAATAATTATCAACATCTATAGCTTTATAATAAATGCTTGAATAAATTAAAAATATAGTTGCGTTAACAAGTGTAATAATAACTAAAGTTAAAAATAATATTTTAAAAAATCTTTTCACAAAAAATCATCTACCTATAATAATTCTTCTAAATATGTTTTCATAGGCTTTAATCCTAATGCATCATAAAATTTTTTAGCATTTGGATTGCATTCCCAAACATTTAATGTCAAATTATAATAACCATTTTCTTTTGCGAAAGCTTTAACAAATTCATAAAGCTTTTTACCAATACCTAAACCTCTTGTTGTTTTTTCTACGCATAAATCATCAATATATAATGTTTTAATATCAGTTAAAATATTATCATTTAATACCTGATGCTTTTGTGTAAAGCAATAACCTAATACTAAATCTGATGAATTAGTATATACAAAAATAATATTATCTGGATCATCAATTATTTTTTTAAGCTCATCTTCAGTATATTTAGTACCAATTTTAAATATATCAGGTCTTCCTGAATGATGAATTAAACAAATATCCTTTAATAATTCTGTAATTCTAGAAATATCTTTATATTCTGCTTTTCTAATCATCGATTTCATATCTCCTTCTGTTTAATCTTCCTGATTCCTTTAGCTCACATACCATCTTTTCTGGATTTTTAATTCCATAATCCTGATGATATTCTTCAGCCATATAAAATACCTTATCCTTTAATAATTTAACTAAAGGCTTCATTTTATATTTTTCTTCTAATTTTTCTAAATAATATTTAGCATATTTTTTAACATTCTTATCATCTGTAAAAATAGCTGTTGTATAATTAAATCCTTTATCAATAAATTGTCCATCAGGATCAAAAGGATCTATATTAGAAAAATATATTTTTAAAATTTGTTCATGATTTATAATATTTGAATCATATCTTAATAAAATAGTTTCTCTAAATTTAGCATTACCATGCTTAACCTCTTCATAGGTTGGATTAATAATATCATCATCTCCAACAAAGCCTGATAATACCTTTAAGATACCATCATATTCATAATAAGGGTGGGCCATACACCAAAAGCATCCACCAGCAAGTAATATTGTTTTAATATTACCTTCACTATATTTAAATAAGCCATCTAGCTTTTGATATGAGCCATTAAATATTTTTATATATTCATCTAAAAATGCTTTAGCTAAATCATCTTCTGAAAATATATTTTCAAATTTTAAATTATAATTAGCTAAGGTTTCTGCAGCTTCTTTAGCAAGGGTATCATCACCTAATAAATATAAAACATCATCTTTTATAACAAATAATTCATCATCTTCATTATAAAACTTAAAAATGAATTTTTGATTTGAAAATTCATTAATTTCAAAGTCAAAAGTAATATTATTTTCTTTTCTTAATTCTAAAATATTTTTATAAATCTTAAACATAATTAATCACCCGAAAAATAAGAGCTAGCAACGCTAGCTCCCTAATTTTATGCCTTTTGAACATTTTTAGCAAGAGGGCCTCTCTCGCCATCTTCAACATCAAATGTAACTTCTTGGCCTTCATCTAATGATTTGTAGCCTTCTTGTACAATTGCGCTAAAGTGTACAAATACATCTTTGCCTTCTTCAGAAACGATGAATCCGTAACCTTTTTCGGCATTGAACCATTTAACTTTACCCTTCAACTTCGAACTTCTCCTTTCAAACCCTTACCCCAATGTTATATAAAAACAAACGTAAAGAATTCTATTTAATATTATACAATATTATTTTTATTTTCACAAACAATTTTAACTATTTTCGTTATTTTTTAAACATTCCCTATCATTCAAATTGAAAAATTGCATAAAAAATACTAAAATCATACTAAAGCAACCAAAAGTTGCGTCACTTTCAAACTAGAATTGGTAGAGGCAACCACCCTTTTTTTCTATAATGTAGGTGTAAAAATTCAAGGAGGAAAATGTTTATGAATATCGAAATTGCAAACAAATTACAAAAACTAAGAAAGGAAAATGGATATTCTCAAGAAGAGCTTGCTGATAAGCTTGGAATATCAAGACAAGCTGTATCTAAATGGGAAAGAGCTGAATCTTCTCCTGATACTGATAATTTAATTATATTAGCTAAATTATATAATGTATCTTTAGATGATTTATTAAGAACTGATGAATCAATTGATGACTTAAAAGAAATTAATATTGAAAAGGAACAAGAAAGACAAAATGATTCAATTAATATTAATGGTTCTACTATTAATTTAACAGATGATGAGGGACAAACTGTAAGAATTAGCAATAATGGTGTTAAATTTATTAATAAAGATGGAACTGAAGAAAAATTTAATAAAAAAAGAGCTATCTTCTTATCAGTTACTGATTCAATAATTGCCTTAGCTACATTAATAGGTTACCTATTATGGTCTATTTTATGTAATGCTTGGTATGTATCTTGGACATTATGGATTTTAATGCCTGCGGTTATGTCTATATTTGAAGCAATTGTTAAAAAAAGAATTACAAAATTTGTATACCCATGCTTTATTACTGCCTTATACTGCTTTTTAGGTATGCAATATAATTTGTGGCATCCATATTGGATTTTATTTATTACAATTCCAGTATTCTATGTAGTATTTGATCCAATTGATAAATATTTATTAAAATCTAAACCATTAGATGACGATGACGATAAAGATGAAGACTAAGAGTATGATAAACTCTTAGTTTTTTCTTTTTATAAAAAATTAAAAAACGCATGAATCCAATCATAGGAAACATGCGTTTTATTCATTTTCTAATTAGCTTTTTAAATTTAAAATGAATACCATCCAATATCTACAATCAGCTTATTAATACTATGATTAAAGTTCAATTGGAACATTGTGTTCTTTGAAATACTTCCTTATACAATTCAAATTATAATCTAGCACTTCTTTATTTGAACTCGAAATATTATGTAATTCAAGTTGTGACATAGTTTCAGTTTTTTCGTCATATTTTGTCATTATTTTAGAAAGTACTCTTTCAATAAATTCATTTAACAAGTCAAAATAGCCTTGATAAACTAATGTTGGTATAAAGCCTTCATATTTTGCATCATAAAATTTTGTTATATTTGTTAGATTATTCGTTGTATAATTAGATTTTAAATCAATTTTACATAGTAATTTATGCCATAAATAATAGATTGAATGATCATCTATACCATTTCCTGATAATTGAAAAAATATAAAACTACCAATTTTATCCACGAAAAAATCAAGTAAATCTATTACACTTTTTAAAACATTTCTATTAGTGTCATATATTTCTAATATAGTTGCTAGAGTATTTATCGTTTTTATGAATGAATCAATGGTAAAACCATTATAATAATTCTTCTTACATTCGTCGATTTTTGATAAAACAAATTCTTCATTCCATGATAATAGTTCTTCAACACTAATATTATCTTTATAAAAATTTGTTCCTTCTTTTTTAAAAAAATGTGCAGTGCTACAATCCATTAAAAAATAAACTTCTTTTGCTGTTTCTTTATTAAGTTTTAATTCTTTAGCAGCTTTTTCACCTATTTTCGAAATGATTATTCCTGCATATCCATAATAATCAAAATCTAAAACCATCATTCTCACTCCTATCTACTTATTCTATATTCGTTTGAATCGAAAGCGTTTCAACATCATTGTGTATTATATTCTTATATTCACTAGATATTATTACTTCTAAAAAAATTCACATTTCTTTAATTTTAATACCAAAACAAAATAATTACAAGAACACCAATTATAAGTTAAAACATTTTATAATATAGATTTAATTTAATCTCTTACTTTTGTTCTTTTCATAATTATTGTATAATTGTTATCGAGGTATAAAATTATGAAAAAAACTATATTAGACTATTTTTTAAAATATGTAAAAATAGACACTATGTCTAAAGAAGATCAAAATACTGTTCCTTCTACTTTAAAGCAATTTGATTTAGCTAAGGTTTTAGTTAAGGATTTAGAGGATTTAGGATTAAAGGATATAAAGCTATCTGAGCACTGCTTCGTTACAGCTTTATTACCTTCTAACTGTAATTCTAAATTAAACATTGGCTTTATTGCGCATATGGATACAATTCCAGGTTTTTCAGGAACTAATGTAAAACCAAATGTAATTGAAAATTATGATGGTAAAACAGTTAAATTAAAGGGTATTGAATTAAATCCTATTCAATTTCCTTTCTTAACTAATTTAAAGGGTAAAACAATTATTACAACAGATGGTACTACTGTTTTAGGTGCTGATGATAAAGCAGGTGATGCAAATATAATGACTATGTTACATTATTATGTAAATCATCCTGAGGTACCACATGTTAATATTCATGTAGCATTCACACCAGATGAAGAAATTGGTGGTGGAATTGATTATATGGATGTTGAAGGTTTTGGATGTGATTTTGCTTATACTGTTGATGGTGGAAATCCAATTGAAATCAATTATGAAAACTTCAATGCTGCATCTGCAATAGTTTCTATTAAGGGTGTAGATATTCATCCTGGTTCTGCAAAGGGTCAAATGATTAACGCAAGCTTAGTTGCTATGGAATTTAATGAGCTTTTACCTATTAATGAACGTCCTGAATTTACAGATGGATATGATGGATTTAATCATTTAACATCAGTTGAAGGTGTTTGTGGTGAAGCAAAGCTTACTTATATTTTAAGAAATCATGATTTAAAATTATTAGAAAAGCAAAAGAATGATTTTTATAACGCAAAAGAATTTATCAATAAAAAATATGGTAAGGATTTAGTTGAAGTAACAATTAAGGATAGCTATTTAAATATGGCAACAATTATTAATGAAGATCCTACATGTGTTATAAGAGCTAAGGAAGCTATTAAAAAGCTAGGATATAATCCTGTTACTACTCCTATTAGAGGAGGCACTGATGGTGCTAAATTAACTCAAATGGGCTTAAGAACTCCTAATTTAGGTACAGGTGGATATAATTATCATGGTCCATATGAAATGGCTTGCTTAGAGGAAATGGAATTAGTAACAAAAATTTTAATTGAAATTGCAAAAGAAAATTAATAATTAGAAAAATAATGGGTGGTCGAAAAATCGACCACCCTTTTATTATTCTTCATCTAATAATTCTAATATTTCTTCTTTTGTTAATTTATGTGTTGAATCTTCTGAATTAACAATTGATGATGCTAATTCCTTCTTTAAATTTTGAAGCTTAACAACCTTCTCTTCAATTGTATCCTTACAGATAATCTTAATTACATAAACATCCTTTGTTTGACCAATTCTATAGGCTCTATCTGTTGCTTGATTTTCAGCACTAGAATTCCACCATGGATCTAGGTGAATTACAACATCAGCACCTGTTAAATTTAATCCTGTACCACCGGCCTTTAAAGAAATTAAGAATACCTTAATATCAGTATTTGAATTAAATTCTTCTACCATATCAATTCTATTTCTAGCCTTAGTTGTACCATCAATTGTAAAATGCTTAATATTCATCTTATCTAATTCCTTAGATAAAATAGGGAATGAATGAGAAAATTGTGAGAATAATAATATTCTATGTCCACCTTCAATTTGCGATTTAATCATATCAATTGCCATATTAATTTTTGTATTTTCAAATGGCTCTTGATAAATTAATTCTGGTGTAATACATACTTGTCTTAATCTTGTGATTAACGCAAGTACATTATCTCCACCATTTTTCAAATCATCTCTTAGCTTTTCAACATAAGCATCATAAATTTCTTTTTGCTTAGGCTCCATCTTACAATATAGATAATCTTCAAATTTATCAGGTAAATCCTTTAATACAGTCTTCTTATCTCTTCTTAGGATAAATGGTTCTACTCTACGTTTAAGCTTTGTTAAAGCTTCTGTATCATCATGTAAAATTAAATCCTCATATCTAGATCTAAAATGAGAATATTTAGATAAATA
>JAFXUP010000139.1 GCA_017524905.1 Acholeplasmatales bacterium
ATATTTGAAGCAACTCCTATTCAAAGTGAGTCAATTCCATTATTAATAAATCATAATGATGTAATTGGTCAGGCTCAAACTGGAACTGGTAAAACTTTTGCATATGCAATTCCTTTAATTGAAAATATAAATGATGATTCTAAAGAAATTGAAGCTTTAGTTTTAACTCCAACAAGAGAATTATCAATTCAAGTTGCAAAAGAAATAGAAAAGCTTTCAAAAAATATTAAAAAGCTTAAAATTGCGACTATTTATGGTGGAGAATCTTATGATATTCAATTTGAAGCTTTAAGAAAAAAGCCTCAGGTTGTTATTGGTACTCCAGGAAGAATTATTGATATGCTTGAAAGAGGAAAGCTAAAATTTGAAAGTGTTAAATATTTAGTTTTAGATGAAGCTGATGAAATGCTTAAAATGGGCTTTGAAGAGGATTTAGAAAATATATTAAAAAATACTCCTAAAGAAAGACAAACAGCTTTATTTTCAGCTACTTTACCTCCATTTATTAAAAATGTTAGTAAAAAGTATATGAATGATCCTAAATATGTAAAGATTGAAGCTAAATCTTTGACTGTAGAAAATATCAATCAAATGGTTTATTATGTTAAAAGAGAATCTAAGAAGGATTTATTATTAAGATTATTAGATTTATATGAATTTAAATCTGTAATGATTTTTACTAATACTAAATCAATGGTTGATGAGCTTGTTTTATATTTACAATCTTTAAATTTTAAAGCTGATGGCTTACATGGTGATTTAAAACAAAAATCAAGAGAAAGAGTAATGGATGCATATAGAACTGGTGCTATTAATATTTTAATCGCAACAGATGTTGCTGCTCGTGGTATTGATGTATCTGGAATTGAGGCAGTAATTAATTATGATATTCCAAATGAATTTGAGCTTTATGTTCATAGAATTGGAAGAACTGCAAGAGCTGGTTCTTATGGTGTTGCTATTACATTTGCTGGAAGTCATTCTAGAAATCAAATTAAGGATTTAGAAAAATATATTCATCATAATATTACTGTTTTAGATGTTCCTACTATTGAGGATATTAAAGCTAAAAGACAAAAGAATTTATATTTAAAAATAAATGAAAAAATGGAATCTTTAGAGGATTGCCATAAATATGATTCTTTAATTATGAAGCTTTCAAAGCAAAATAAAGATCCTATGCCTTTAATTAATGCTTTACTTGAAATGATTAATTCAAATGATAGAGTTTATAATGATATTCAATCTGTAACATTTAAGAGTAAGGATTCAAATAAAAAGAAAAAAGATTCTAAAAAAGAAAAGGCAAAAGGCTTTAGTGATTCAAAAGAAAAGTGTATAATTAGTGTAAATGTTGGTAAAAAGGATAATGTTAGACCAAATCAGCTAGTTGTATATTTCCATGATGAATTAAAGATTCATCGTGAGCATTTTGGAAAAATTCAAATAATGGATAATGAATCATTTATTGAAATTAATAGTGATGCTTTAAGATTCTTTAAGGACTTACATAAACATAGATTTAATGGAAGAAGAATTGATTATAAAAAGGTAGATAAAATGCCTAGATAAGGAGGATTTCATGAGAATTGTTGCTGGTAAATTTAGACATAGAATAATTGATATGTGCAATTTAGAAACTACAAGAGAAACTCAAGATAGTGTAAGAGAAGCAATATTTAATATGATTGGGCCATATTTTGATGGTGGTATTTGTCTTGATTTATTTGCTGGTTCTGGTCGGATGGCACTAGAGGCATATTCTCGTGGAATGGAAAAAATTTATCTAAATGATTTAAATAATAAGGCATTGGAAGTTTCTAGGAAAAATGCTTTAAAATTAGGTATTAATGATGCTTATTTTTATAATTTAGATTATAAGGAATTTTTAAATAAAATTGATGTTAAATTTGATTTAATTATTCTTGATCCTCCATATAAAATGAATAATATCGATGATATTATTAATGATACAAAAAAGGTATTAAACGATAAAGGTTTAATAGTTTTTGAAATGGCTAAAGAATCTAAATATAAGGATTCTTATGATAATTTGAAGCTTAAAAAAGATAAAACATATGGAATAAAAAGAGTGTTAGTATATAAAGGAGAAGCAAATGAATAAAAGTATTTATTTAGATTGTAAAAAGCTAATAAAAAAATTTATAGATCGTGCTTACTGGCAATCTTTTAATTCAGGTGATATCTTTTATTTTGTAAGAGAAGGAAAACCTGATTCTATATTTACATTTGTTGAAAATATGGCTGATGGTTCTTTTGGTGGACAGCTATTTAGTGGCGCTGAATCATTTAATTATGTTCATGATATTTTAACTACTAATTCTAATGCTGTAACAATTTATGATTGTAATGCGTTAATTTTTTCAGTAAAAACAAAAGAAGAAATGACTGAATTTGATAAAGATTATTTTAAGGAAAATAAAATGAGAGTAATGCCTGAAAATAATTTTTTAGCTTATAGATATTTTCCAGGTAAAATGGTTAGAATGGCTAATGATTTAGAATTAAAGGATTTATATGATCATTTAACTTATATTAATTCTATTGTTTCAAATGAATTTGATAGGGTTATAGAAGCCTTTGCCAATGAATTATGCATTTATTTAATTATAGATGATGAAAAATATACTTATGAAATGATTTTAAGACCTCTTCCTTATTTAGAAACTAAGGAAAGAAATTATAAGAAAAATGATGATTTCATTTTAGAATTTAAGGATAAGGAATTTATTAATTCAGAATGCTATTTATTTTTAAGCTATGCTCCTTTAGTTATTAAAGAAAAGGGGATTAGACCTTTAATGGTATATTTTTATTATCCAAAAGAGCATAAGCATTTATTTAGATATATTATGGAATCATTTTATCATAATAAAAATATGCTTTATGGAATATTAGATGAAGCATTTAATGAAATTGGAAAACCATATAAAATGTATATTAATAATCGTTTAGCCTTAGCTTATCTACATAAGACTTTAGATGCTTTAAATATAGAAAATGTCTTTTTAAGAGAAGAAAAGGATACTAATGATAATATTGATCTTTTAATGTCTAGCTTATATAGACCAGGTGAAGATGAAATTATTGAAGAACAAGATATTATTAGTAGTCTAATGGAAGTTATTACAAAAACATTAAATACATTAAATGAAGAAGATTTTATTGATCAAGGTGAAACAGAAGAAAAAGAAGAATTAATATCTTAAAATATTGAATTCTTGAAATTAGTCTTTATTTATTGTAAAATAAATAATGTATTTTAAAATGAAGATGAAGAGGTAAATTAACTTTAATTTATTTTAGCGAGAATGGTCGGTGAAAGCATTCATAAATGGTTAATTTTAGACACTTCTGAATGCCTTTAAAAAAGGACGTATCAGGCGTTAACGATTTGAGTGAAAAATATTTTATTTTTCTAAATTAAGGTGGTACCACGTTATTTAAGCGTCCTTATGCTATAAGGATGCTTTATTTTTTTAAGGAGGAAATAAAAATGATTGCTAAACCAAAAGGAACATATGATATTTTACCTTTTGAAGTAAATGATTGGGTAAAATTAGAAGAGGTAGTAAGAAAGGTATGTAGGTTATATAACTATAAAGAAATTAGAACACCTATTTTTGAATCTTTCAATGTATTCCATAGAGATATTAATGATACATCTGATATGGTTACAAAGGAAACTTATGATTTTAAGGATAGATCAGAAAGACTTATAACTTTAAGACCTGAAGGTACTGCAGGTGTTGCAAGAGCTTTTATTGAAAATAAATTATATGTAGATAACCCAGTAAATAAATTATTTTATATGGGACCTATGTTTAGATATGAACGTCCTCAAAAGGGAAGAAATAGACAGTTCAATCAATTTGGTGTTGAAGCCTTAGGAAGTGATTCACCATTAATTGATGCTGAAGTTATTGCCTTAGGTGCATCTGTTATTAGATCTTTAGGTTTAAAGGATGTTAAGGTTAAAATTAATACCTTAGGTGATCAAGAATCTAGAGCTAATTATAGAGATGTATTAGTTAAGCATTTTAGTCAATATAAGGAATGCTTATGTGAGGATTGTAAGAATAGATTAGTTAAAAATCCATTAAGAATCTTAGATTGTAAGGTTGATAGAGATCAAGAATTCTTTAAAACAGCACCTAAGATTAAGGATTATTTAAATGATTATTCTAAAAAGAGATTTGAAACTGTTTTAAGTGCATTAGATGGAATGCAATTAAAATATGAGCTTGATGATAATTTAGTTAGAGGATTAGATTATTATTCACATACAGTATTTGAGCTTGAGGTAAATATTCCTGAATTTGGAGCTCAAAATGTAATTGGTGCTGGTGGAAGATATGATAATTTAATTAAGGATTTAGATGGTCCTGATACTCCAGGTGTTGGTATGGCTTTTGGTATGGAAAGATTACTTTTAGCTACATCTTATGCTGGTAAGAAATTATCTAAGCCTGATTCAATCCATGTTTATTTCATCTCTTTAGGTGAAAGAGCAAGACTTGAATCATTAAAGCTTGCAAATATTTGTAGAATTGGTGGCTTAACTTGTGAAATGGATTACAAGGAAAGAGGTATTAAAGGCCAATTTAAAGAAGCAGATAAGAATAATGCTAGATTTACATGTATATTAGGAGATAATGAGCTTGATTCATTTACAATTAACATTAAGGATAATGCTACAGATGAACAAGAAACAATTTCCTTATATGATGTTTATCCATATATTATCAATAAACTTAATGCACAAGCTCAAGGACCTTGTGCTGCATGTAATGTAAAGAAGGAGAATAATTAATATGCAAAGAGTTATGATTAAAGACATTAAGCTAAAAGCTGTTAATAAGGTTGCTGGCTTTGTCGAAAATATTAGAAATAAAAAGTCAATGTGCTTCATCGTTTTAAGAGATGTTTCTTCTAAATTACAAATCACAATTGAAAAGGCAAAGCATCCAAAGTGGGAAGAAATGCTTGCATCTATTACAATCGATACAGTAATTGAAGCTGAAGGTATGATTGTAAAAAGTGAATATGTAAAATTAAATGGTATGGAAATGTATCCAGATAAATTAAATATTATTTCATCAATTGCAGAACCATCTCCAATTGTTGCTCCAAAAGGAGAAGAAACTAATATTGATTTAAGATTAGACTATAGATGGATTGATTTACGTACTGATAAAAATACTTTAATGTTTAAGGCTCAATCTTGGTTTGTAAATAAGTGTAGAGAATTCTTAGTAAATAATGATTTTATTGAAATTCATACACCAAAGCTAATTGGTGCTGAATCTGAATCTGGTGCTGGTGTATTTAAGGTAGATTATTTTGATAAGAATGCATACCTTGCACAATCACCTCAATTCTATAAGCAAATGGCTATGGCAGCTGGCTTTGAAAGAATTTTTGAAACAGGCCCAGTATTTAGAGCTGAAAAGTTCGCATCTCGTAAGCATGCAACTGAATTTACTGGTTTAGACTTAGAATTTTCATATATTAAATCTTATAAAGACGTTATGAAGATGGAAGAAAAAATGCTTCAATACGCTTTAAAGGGTGTTAAGCAAAAATATGGAAAAGAAATTAAAGAAAAATTTGGTATTGATGTAATTGTACCAAAGCTTCCTTTCCCTGTAATGGATTTACATGATGTATATGATGAATTAGAAAAGAGATATGGCTATAAGGTTGATGAATCTGAAAAGGGTGATTTAACAACTGAAGGTGAAAGATTAGTTGAAAAATTATCTATGGATATGTTTGGTCATGAATTTATGTTCATCACTGGCTATTCAGCTGAGTGTAGAGCATTCTATCATATGAGAGATAAAAACGGAGTTCCTTGCGGATATGATTTAATTTGGAAGGGCTGTGAAATCACAACTGGTGCTCAAAGAGAGCATAGATATGATATCTTATTAAAGCAATGTAAGGAAAAGGGATTAGATAAGGATGTTGAGTTCTATCTAGATTTCTTTAAATATGGTTGCCCTCCTCATGGAGGATTCGGTATTGGTGTTGATAGAATCACTATGATCTTATTTAATGAAGGTATAAAAGATTCTATGTTCATCTTCCGTGGACCAGATAGATTAAATCCATAATAGGAGGCCTTTTATGCATATTAGCTGGGATGAATATTTCATGGGTGTAGCTTTACTTTCTGCAAAAAGAAGTAAAGACCCATCTACTCAAGTTGGTGCTTGTATCGTTAATAAAGATAAAAGAATTATCGCCATTGGTTACAATGGTTTTCCTAAGGGATGCGAAGATGATGTATTCCCTTGGGGAAAGGATGATTCAAATCAATTAAATACTAAATATCCTTATGTAGTTCATGCTGAAGCTAATGCTATTTTAAATTCTAATTCTAGCTTAAAGGGGGCAAAGCTTTATGTTACACTTTTCCCTTGTAATGAGTGTGCAAAGCTTTTAATCCAATCTGGAATAGAAGAAATAGTATATTTATCTGATAAGCATGCATTAACTAATTCTGTTTTAGCATCTAAGCGTATGCTTGATGCTGCAGGAATTAAGTATACTAAGATGAAGGATTTAGAAGTTAATTTAAAATAATGTTTAAAAAATTTTTAAAAAAATATTGGCTTATTTTTGTTTTTGCATTAATTATTAATATACCTATAGTTATTATGGGTACAATAAGAACAAATAAGGATATTACTATAAAAGGCGATTGCCAAAATATTAATGGTTTTATTGATATTGAATCAGATTATAATGAATCAGGTTCATTTTCATCAATTTATGTAGTTGATTTTGAAAAATCAACAATATTACAAAATTTAATTTGTTCTAATATTAAAGAAGCAGATATTACTGATTTAAATTTAAATGTTAATAATTTAAATGATTTTGAAAGATATGAAGCTGGTCAAATCCAAAAGAATTCTTCAATTTCAAAAGCGATTATTGTTGCTTATGAAAAAGCAAAAATAAATAATGATAATATTTATATTGATTATGAATTTAAAGGCTTAAAGGTTACATATTATAGTAAAAAATCAGCCTTAAGAATTTCAGATTTAATTATTAAAGTTAATGATACAGGGCTAGATGTAGGTTCTATTTCTTTTAAAAAGAAATTAATTGATGAATTATATGATAATGATAATTTAGACTCATTTACTATTTTAAGAAATGGTAGCTTAATTACTTATAATGAAGAAGAAATAGATTATTATAATTTTAATGCATATGAAATATTTGATATTAATTATGAAACAATAACTCCTAGCTTAAGTCTTAAATCAACAAATGTTGGTGGACCATCTGGTGGTTTATTACAAACATTATCTATTTATAATAGATTAACATCATTTGATTATACAAATGATTTAAAAATTGCTGGTACAGGAACAATAAATCTAAGTGGCAATGTTGGAGAAATAGGGGGTATAAAACAAAAGATTTATACAGCCTATGATGATAATATTGATGTGTTTTTATGTCCTGCTAGCAATTATGATGAAGCATTAATTGCTTATAATAATTTAAAAAATAAAGAAAAAATGGCTTTAGTAAAGATATCAAATTTTACTGATGCTATTAATTATTTGGAGGGCCTAAATGATTAAAAAATATTTAGAGGTTACTTCAAATATGAAAAATATGAATATAAATAAAAAAGATAAAGCTAAAGCTTTTCTTTTATCATTATTATTAAGCTTATTAATAATGATGGGACCTTTAATTTTAGTTGTTAATTTATTTTTATTCATTACATATTTTAAATTATTAGTTTTTTTATTAGGAATAATTATATTTTTAATATTTTTCCTTAGAGAATTCTTTTATCTAAATTTTTTATATGATAAAATAAAAGATAAGGTTATATGCTATATTTTTAATTTAGCTATACCATTTATTATTATTTTTGGAGTAGTTATATATTTTCTTATTAAAGGAGTAATTTAATTATGGTAATTACATGTATATTATTTGCCATTTTTGTAATTTCAGATCAATTATTAAAATGGTATACACAAAAGGAAGCTTTTGTTAATTTTGTAGCTATTAAATTTGGTAATTACAATTTTTTAACACTTGATTATCATTTAAATACAGGAATGGCTTGGAGCTTACTTTCTGATTCTACATGGCTTTTAGTAATTATTTCAGTAATAGCTTCAATTGTTTTAGGATATTTCTGTTTAAAAAATGATTGGAAGCACAATAAGCTTAGATCAATTTCATTAACACTTGCCTTTGCAGGATGCTTTGGTAATTTGATTGATAGATTTATTTGTATTACACCTTTAAAAGAAGCAAGAGGTGGTGTAGTTGATATGATTTCTTTTGGACCATTAAATTCCTTAAGCCAATTAATATCACATACAGATTTTCCAACATTTAATCTAGCTGATGCTTTTTTAGTTGTTGGTCTAATACTACTTGCTATATATTTATTATTCTTTGAAGGAAAGGATAAAAATGAAAAAACTAGTCGTAAAAAGTGATTTAAAAGACATTAGAATAGATAAGGTTATAGCTAGCCTTTGTCCTGAATTTTCTAGAGATTTTATTATAGAAAATATAAAGAATGGTAAATTTTTAGTTAATGATAAAACTGTTAAGCCTTCATATAAGGCTCAAGAAAAGGATATTATAACAATACCTGATATTGAAACTAAAAAGCTTGATTTAGAAGCTTTAGATTTAGGACTTGAAATAGTTTATGAGGATGATGATGTTGCGGTTGTAAATAAGCCAAAGGGCTTAGTTGTACATCCTTCATTAACATCTACTGAACCAACACTTGTTAATGGCTTATTATATGAGCTTGATGACCTATCAAGCATTAATGGCATTGAGCGTCCTGGTATTGTTCATAGAATAGATAAGGATACAACAGGCTTATTAATGATTGCTAAAAATGATAATGCATCTAAATCATTAACTGAACAATTAAAGAACCATTCATGTAATAGAACATATCATGCTTTAGTATATGGAGTTATTAATGAAGAAAAAGGAAGAATTAATGCTCCTATTGGAAGAAGTAAAGAAGATAGAAAGAAAATGGCTGTTGTAAAAGATGGCAAAGAAGCTATTACTAATTTTAAGGTTTTAAAAAGATTTAAGGATTTTACCTATATTGAATGTAAACTAGAGACTGGACGTACTCATCAAATTAGAGTACATTTAGAATATATAGGCCATCCTTTAGTTGGTGATAAAACTTATGGAAGAAGAAAAGTTATTGGTGATCAAGGACAATTCTTACATGCTAAAACAATTGGTTTTATTCATCCAACAACTGGTAAATGGATGGAATTTGATTCTGAATTACCAGCATATTTTAAAGAATTTATGAATAATTTGGAATGAAGCGAGTAATCGCTTTATTTTTTTTGCACCTTACAAAATTATGAAAAGTGCATTTTTTGCACCTTTGTTAAAATGAAAAAGTGCATTTTTTCTATATATTCTTATAAATTGCATACAATTAATATTGACATTAGAATTTTATTATGTATAATGAAATTTAAACAAAGGAGTAAAATGATATGAAAGTAAGAAAATCTAGCATAGAAGATATAAACTTAATATTAGATATTTATGCTAAAGCTCGTGCTTTCATGAAGGAAAATGGTAATCCTAATCAATGGTATGATTATAAGCCATTAAAAGAAGATATCTTAGAAGATATTTCCCATCGACATCATCATTTAATTTATGAGGACAATAAAATATATGGATGCTTTACCTTTTTTAAGGGTGAAGATCCAACCTATAAAATTATAGATGATGGAACATGGTTGAATGATAAGAATTATGGTGTTATTCATAAAGTAGCTAGTTCCTTTGATAAAAAAGGAGTTTTTAAGGCTATATTAAATTATTGTGAGAATGAGGCAGATAATTTAAGAATTGACACTCATAAGGATAATCATGTTATGCAAAATGTATTAGAAAAAAATGGTTTTAAGAAGTGTGGAATCATATATTTGCATAATGGTGATGAAAGATTAGCTTATCAAAAAATCGTTAGAAATTAATAAATATTATTCGAAAAATAATAAAAAACATGTTTAAACAATCTATATTTTATAAAATATAGATTTTTTTATTTTATTATGTTAAAATATAATGAAATATTGTTTGTTAGTATTAAAAAAGGAGAAGTGATTATATGAAAAATTACAAACTACACACTTCAGAAGGTTTTAAAGATTCCTATGGATTAGAAATCTTAGTTAAAAAAGAAATTGAAAATAAAGTTTTAGAATGCTTTAAATCATTTGGACTTGAATATATTAAAACACCTGGTGTTGAATATATTGATGTTTATTCTGATAAGGGTATTCAAAAGCCTGATTTATATAATTTAATTAATCATCAAGGTGAAGTATTAGCCTTATGTAATGATATGACTGCCTCAATTGCTCGCTTTGTTTCAGCTAATAATATTTTAGCTCCTGTTAAATATTGTTATTCAGCTGATACTTTTAGATATCCTAGACTTTATCATGGAAAATCTCATCAATTCTTACAAGCTGGTATAGAGCTTGTTGGAGATGAAAATATTGAATCTGATGTAGAAGCTATTTATATAGCTCATAAGGTTTTAAATAAGCTTAATATAAATAATTATTCAATTCATATTGGTTCATCAAGATTTTTGGAATTATTATTTGATGATTTTAATATTAATGATTCATTAAAAAAAGAAATTTATAGTTATATTGAAAGAAAAGATTATGTTTCTTTAAATGAATTATTAAAGAATAATTTAGATAAGAAGAATCATGAATTTTTATTTAATTTAATGTTAAAGGGTGGAAAATTAAAATTCATTGATAATTTAATTAATGATTTAAAGGATACTAAAGCTTTAAGTGAAGCTTTATATTTAAAAAATATTTATAATACTTTAAATGAATTAGGTGTTGAAAATATTATATTTGATTTTTCAATTTATCCTTATGCAACTTATTATACTGGTATAATTTTTGATTGCTATTTAGAAAATGCTTCTAAATCAATTATTTCAGGTGGAAGATGTAATGTGTTTAAATCATTTGGTCTTGATTATTCTGATATTGGTTTTGGTTTAGATATTGATGTTTTAACTCAATATGCATTAGATACTAATTTAATTAATGTTAATCAAGAAAGATATTTAAGCTATTCTGATAAGGATTCTTATATTTATTCTTTAAAAATGAATGATTCATTTAGAGATAAAGGAATCATTGTTAATGATTTAAGATTAAAATCATTAGAAGAGACTTTAAAATATGCTAAAGATTTTGGCTATAGTAAGGTTATATCTTATAGCAACAATAGCTTTAAGCTTTTGGAGGTGTAATCATGCTTACATTTGCGTTATCAAAGGGTAGACTTGCTGATAAAATATTAAAAATGCTAAAGAAATTAAATTTATGTGATATTACAATTGATGAAGATGATAGAAGATTAATCATTGAATCAGAGGATAAGAAATATCGTTTCTTTTTAGCTAAACCATCTGATGTACCAACATTTGTTGATTCAGGTGTTGCTGATTTAGGTGTTGTAGGTAAGGATACTATTTTAGAAGAAAATAGAGATATTGCTGAAGTTTTAGATTTAGGCTTTGGTAAATGTAGAATGTGTGTTTGTGGTAAGGTAGGAGATAATTCTTATCTAAATAAAACAAATGTTAATATTGCCACTAAATATCCAAATATTGCTAAACATTATTTTGAATCTCGACATCAAAACACTAATATTATTAAATTGAATGGTTCGGTTGAATTAGGTCCTATTACAGGCTTATCAGATGTAATTGTTGATATAGTCGAAAGTGGTAGAACTTTAAAGGAAAATGGTTTAGAGGTTAAAGAAACTATTGAAAATTTAAGCGCTCGCTTAATTGTTAATAATGCTTCTTTGAAAACTAAATATGATGATATTTTTAATATTATTGAAGGTTTTAGAAAGATAGTCGAGGAAAAGTAATATGATTGAAATTATTAAAGATAAAAAAGATATAGATTTATATTTTGAAATGTTAAATAAGCGTGGTGCTATGAATGGTGGTGCATATTTACCTACTGTTCAAAAAATCATTGCTGATGTTATAAAAGATGGGGATAATGCTTTAGAAGCATACACTAAAAAATTTGATGATCCTAATTTTGATATAAAAAATATTGAAATATCAAAAGAAGAACAAAAAAAGGCATTTGATTCTCTTGATAAGAAAATGCAAGAGGTTCTTTTAAAGGCTAAGGATAGAGTTTATGATTATCATACTCATCAATTAAGAAAGACTTTCTTATATGAAGGAAGCTTAGGAGAAAAGCTTGGTCAAAGAATTAGCCCAATCAATAAGGTTGGTGTATATGTACCAGGAGGAAAGGCAGCTTATCCATCTTCAGTTATAATGAATGTAATTCCTGCAAAGGTTGCAGGATGTAAAAATATAATAATGGTTACACCTGCTCCTAAGGGAGAATTAAATAAAGCTGTTATAGCAGCTGCTTATGTATGTGGTGTTGATCATGTTTATAAGGTTGGTGGTGCTCAAGCAATTGCCGCCTTAGCTTATGGTACAAAATCAATTGAGGCTGTAGATAAGATTACAGGACCAGGTAATATTTTTGTTGCTTTAGCTAAAAAGGAAGTTTATGGTAAGGTTGGAATTGATTCTGTTGCAGGACCTAGTGAGGTTTTAGTTATTGCTGATGAAACTTCAAATCCTAAATTTATAGCAGCTGATTTAATGGCTCAAGCAGAGCATGATGAAATTGCATCATCTACTTTACTTACTGTATCAGAAGAAGTTGCTAAAAAGACAGTAGAATATATTAATGAATTTTTAAAGTTATCTACAAGAAAAGAAATTTTAGAAAAATCTTTAACTAATTGTTCTAAAATTATTATAGTTAAGGATTTAGATGAAGCATGTGAAATTTCAAATAAAATTGCTCCTGAACATTTAGAAATTTCAATTGATAATGCTAATAGATTAGTTGATAAGCTAACTAATGCAGGTGCGATTTTTATTGGTCATTATTCAGTTGAGGCATTAGGTGATTATATGGCAGGACCTAACCATACACTTCCTACATGTGGTACTGCAAGATTTTTCTCACCTTTAGGTGTTGATGATTTCATTAAGAAAACATCATTG
>JAFXUP010000140.1 GCA_017524905.1 Acholeplasmatales bacterium
AAATTTATACAAATAATTGTTTGTTCCAAAGATATCAAATTTGATTATTATATCATGCATTTTATCTGATAATGTATCTTTGATTTTATATATAGATTCATAATCCCGAGTATAAATTGATATTAATATTAATAATAAAATATAAAAAATTTTATTTATTTTTATAAGATATTTGATAAAAAAATATATAAAATTAAATTATATATATCATTAATTTTTGAATTTTAAATTATTATATTTTAAAATAAATATATATTATTATTGTTTAACCGTCTCTTTGATCACCAAATGTTTCTTGATCCTCTTCATCAGCTTTTTGTGGTCCATTTCCTCCTTTTTCTTTTTTAGTTATACCAGAAACAATATCATCAATTCTTAAAATCATACAAGTACTTTCAATACTCGTTTTTAAAGTTTGCTTTTTTACCGCCAAAGTATCAAATATTTTCAATTCTTTCATATCACAAATAACACCTTTATTACCATCAACACCTAAATTTATTCTATCTTTATTGTTTTGATCATAATGTTTTGCTCTTAAATCAGTAATAGTTCTTACAACATCAGCTCCGCAGTTTTCCAGTAAAGTCCTTGGTATAACTTCCAAAGCTTTAGCAGCAGCTTTATATGATAATTGCATTAAACCTTCAACATTCTTTGAATTTTCCATTAATCTTGCTGAAATTTCCATTTCAAAAGCACCTCCACCTGGTACTAATTTAGGTTCTCTGAAAATATTTCTTGCCACACACATAGCATCATCTAAATTTCTTTGCATTTCATGCAAAACATCTTTTGATGCTCCTCTTAAAATAATTGAACAAGCTTTAGGGTTTTTACATTTTATAAAATAGGCATAATATTCATCACCTATTTTCCTTATTTCAAAAAGACCACAATTTTTACCTACATCATTCTCAGTCAATTCTTCTGGTCTATTTACTATAGTAGCTCCAGTTGCTTTAGCAACTCTATTATTATCAGTTTTTCTAAGTCTTCTAATTACTGATATATTTGCTTTTTGGAGGTAATATGCTGCTAAATCACTGGCTCCTTTTTCAGTAATGACTACATCAGGTTTTACTTTAATGATATAATCACATATCTTTTTAACTTCTTTTTTTTCTTGTTCTAATGCAGCTGTGAAATCAGTCTCTTTAGTGAATTCCATATCTGTTTGAGATTCACCTTTTTTATATTCTAAAGTAGAATCTAGTAAAACAATTCTTGGATTCTCTATTTTTCTTCTCATTTGAGGATGGATAACATCCTTATTTAAAACAACACCATCAAGTACTTCGCATTCTTTTAATTCTCCTCCTGGAATTTTTTCAACTTTAGCATATTTCTTAATATCACAATCGAATACATTGGACTCTTTATTGTAAACAATCTTCACTGCCTTTAAAGCTAAGTCACTGATTAAATTATCCCATTTAGATGCAAATTTAGTTGAAAGACAAGATTTAATGATATCATTTATTTCACTTTCGTTTTCGATATTTACTGGAGTAGCAATTTGATCAGCATAATTCATAGCATCTTCCAAGGCTTTATAAAACCCTGCTACAACTACAGAAGGATGGATTTCTTTAGAGAAAAAATCATAGCTTACATTAAGCATTTCTCCTGCTAATATAATTACAGAAGTTGTTCCATCTCCAACTTCCTCATCTTGTGCTCTTGATAATTCTATCATTGATTTAGCAGCTGGATGAGCAACATCAATCTCTCTTAAGATTGCATTACCATCATTTGTCATACAAATACCACCAATTGGATCTAGCATCATTTTTAACATGGCTTTTGGACCTAATGTACTACGAATTATATTAGCTACTGCTTTACCAGCTTGAATATTGGAAAGCTGAGCTGAACGGCCTGTTTCACGTACTGCTTTTACATCAAGCACTATAATGGGAACATTGCCTTGCATCATTGTTTAAATGATTAAATTAAATTAATTTAGATATTTAAATAATTTATCATTCTAGAATTAATTAATAAAATTTAAATTAAAATTGTTAATTTGCTTTCATTAT